>JAQWCT010000206.1 GCA_028705785.1 Sulfurospirillaceae bacterium
ATAAGAGTTCGAATAAAGAAAGATAAAACATCTCAATAACTTTTCAGAAAAAATTAAGTATAATTTGCCTTTTATCCCTTAATGGAGTTTAGATGTATAAACAAGCGTGGCAAAAAATGCTTAACGCAGAGCATATTGTTTTAGTATCGCATGTTCATCCTGATGGTGATACACTTGGTAGTGCGCTTGCTTTGTATGATGTTTTAACCCAAGCAGGGAAAAAAGTGACACACTATAACAAAACGCTTGAATTACCTTTGTCTTACGATTTTTTACCAGGCTTTGTGAAAATCAAAGATGTGTTACCCAAAAAGTTTGATTTAGTGGTGAGTTTGGATTGTTCTTCTCTCAATAGGTTGCAAATACCCAATGGTGAATATGAGATTATTAATATTGACCACCATATCACTAACCGTTATTTTGGAAATATTAATGTTGTTGTCGATAGTTTTACCAGTGCGGGTATGGTGGTATACGAGTTGCTTAAAGCCAATAATGTCAGTATCAGCAAAGCATGTGCCATTTGTTTATATACAGCCATTGCAGATGATACAGGTTTTTTTGTTTATGGCGATATGGACGAATTAACTTTTTCTATTGTGGCGCAATTGGTTAAGCATGGTGCCAATCCCAAAGAGATTGCTTCTAAAGTCAAAAGAAGAGAGCCACTTTCTAAAATACGACTTTGTGGTTATATGTTAAATCATTTTGATTTACATGAGAATGGTACTATTGCAACGATTATTTTTAACAAAGAAGCGCTTGTGGCAACAGGAGCAAAACGAAATGACACCAAAAATATCATCAATATGCTCAGAAGCATCGCTAATGTTACCGTTGCGATTATGCTTTTGGAAGAAGAAGAGGGTGGATATAAAGTCTCTTTGCGTAGTAAAGATATTAATGTTTCTAAAGTTGCATTAGACTATGATGGCGGTGGACATAAAACGGCAGCAGGATTTGAAATACCAGCATGTGACCCTAGAGTCCTCAGAGATGAAATTGTTGAAAAAATTAAAAGGATAGCTTAGAAATGAGAAAAAATGGAAATGCGCCTGTAGGTTTAATCGTAGGATTGATCTTCTTGGGGATACTAGGTATTTTAGTATATCTTTATAACTCTAGCCTGTTTGAACGAGAAGCACCTCAAATAGCGTTAGAAAAAGAGATAGAGTGGAATTTAAAAGAGCCTATTCCTGTGCGTGTGACTGATAATGTGGGGCTTCGTTTTATAAGAGCCACACTCAGTGATGGTGAAAAAAGTATAGTACTTGAAACAAAAGAGCTTAAAACGCCACAAATGTTGGTTGACCTTAATATCTCTTTTCCAAAAAATGGATTTGGTGCGAATAAAAAAATATTTGAACTTACCATTGAAGCCATAGATGCGAGTAAATGGAACTTTTTTGCAGGAAATGAGGGTAGGGCTAAAAGTATTATCAAAGTCGATACGAAACGACCAGAGCTTAGTATTATAGGAAGTTCTTATAAGATTATGAAGGGTGGCGTAGCGAGTGTTATTTTTAGAGCGCAAGATGACAATATGAAGTCTTTGTACATTGAAACTAATTTTGGCAAAAAGTTTTATCCAACACCTTTTCACAAAGATGGATACTACATCTCATTAGTTGCATGGCCAACGAGTATTGAAAACTTTAGTGCTTCCGTTGTAGCTATTGATAAGGCAGGAAATATTTCTAAGGCGCATTTACCTTATTTTATTCAAGATAAAAAATATAGACTTTCAACGATAGCTTTGGAAGATAGATTTTTAGACGGTAAGATAGCAGATATTGTCTCAGAGGTCTCACCAGAGAGAGCATCCCTTACGAAGCTAGAAAAATTTAAATATGTCAATGAGGATATGAGAAAAGGTAATGAGGCGGCTATCTTAAAAGTCACTTCGGTAGTTCCAACTCAACCTATCAGCGATTTTTATCTCAAACCCTTTTATCCTTTGCGCAATGGTAAAGTCGTTGCCTCTTTTGGAGATCATCGTTTTTATGAATATGATAAAAAACCTGTGAGTGAGTCATATCATTTAGGTTTAGATCTTGCGAGTAATGCACAATCTGGAATGCAAACGAGCAATGATGGCACGGTGGTATTTGCTAAAGAAAATGGCATTTATGGTAACAATATCATCGTTGCTCATGGTTTAGGGGTTTATTCACTGTATGGACATTGCTCAAGCTACTTGGTTAAAGAAGGGGATAATGTAAAAGCGGGAGATTTTATCGCGAAAACAGGGGTTACAGGACTCGCACTTGGAGATCACTTGCACTTTGGTATGTATGTTCAAGGTGTTGATGTAAGACCTGAAGAGTGGATGGATGAGAAGTGGCTCAAAGAGAGTATTACCTCGGTTATGGAATCAGCAAAGAAGATTATAGATAGATGAAAGTAACGCAAAAAAATGTAAGAGTTTTTCATATCATTATTGATGATGAAGAGGCTTTTTTAGATTATTTTAGAAAAAATAGTATACTTTTAAAGGAATTCTTTTTGCTTCTAGAAGGCAATATCAGTAAAAGTATCGCCTTTGTACTAGATCAAAATGGTATTTGCTATAAAGATATTAGCACTTGCTCGATTCGTTTGGGTGTGATTAAAACACAAGCACCTTTAGTCGAAGAAGAGCGCAAAGAAGAAAAAACGATAGAAAATGTCGTACCAGTTGCACCAAGTATTAAGTCGAAACTTTACGATAGACCGATTCGTTCAGGCGAAGAGATTAGTGAGCATGTGCCTACCGTTATTTTTGGACGAGTCAATAGTGGTGCCAAGGTTTTTTGTGAAGAGAGTTTAAGTATTTATGGCATTATTGATGGCTTGGTACAGTGTGATGGCGAATATATCGTTATTAATGGAATAAGTCCTAGAGGAAACCTTATCTTTAATGGTGAAATCATTGATAAAGATAAAGTGAAACAAAATGTATTGCAAAAAATTGTCTCAAGGGATAGCGTGATAGAAATAAAGGATGTTGTGTGAAACAAACCACATTAGCCAAAAGGGTAGAAGGTGTTGGAATTGGGCTACATAAAGGTGAGCCTATTCAAATCACACTTGAGCCTTTGGAAGCCAATAGCGGTGTACTTTTTTATAGACGAGATGTAGGGCTTCTTGTCCAAGCACTTCCCCATAATGTTGTTAATACCCAAATGGCAACGGTTATTGGAAATGCTAATTACTATATATCTACGATTGAACATCTTCTCTCCGCTATTTATGCGTATGGTATTGATAATGTAAGAGTTGTTTTAGATGGTGCGGAAGTTCCTGTGATGGATGGGAGTAGTGCCAGTTTTTGTATGATGCTTGATGAAGCGGGTATTCGCACCCTTGATGCGACGAAGCAAGTGCTTATCATCAAAAAAGAGGTTGAAGTGCATGATGGCAAAAAATTTGCCAAAGTGAGTCCTAGTTTAAAACCTACTTATAGTTTTATTATCGATTTTGACCACCCTTCTATCGGTAAACAAGAATATCACTTTGAATTTAGTAAAAAGAGTTTTATCGAAGAGATTTCAAGGGCTAGAACTTTTGGTTTTTTAAGAGATGTACAAATGTTAAGAAGTAAAGGTTTAGCCCTTGGAGGCTCTTTAGATAATGCCGTTGTAATGGATGATAAAAAAATCTTAAATCCAGAGGGTCTTCGTTTTTCCAATGAATTTGTTAGACACAAAATCCTTGATGCCATTGGTGATTTATCTCTTTTAGGAGCTCCTTTTGTGGGAGATTATGCCTCATATGCTGGAAGCCACAATCTTAATCATGAACTTACCAAAGAAATTTTAAAAGACCCAAGTAACTATGAAATTCGCACCTTAAGCCAAGAGAGCGCCCAAGAGTTCCAAAAGGTTTTTGCATAAAACCTACTGTTGACATCGTAGTGATTTCACTCTCTTCACCTTTACATGTAGGGATTTATGACAACAATCATTTAATCAAACAGTATGAAACGAAAGAGCAAACCAGTGAGGTATTGCCTACGCTGTTTAAAGAGATTTTGGAAAGCTTTACATGTAAAAGGCTTTTTTTTGCTAAAGGTCCGGGAAGTTTTATGGCGATTAAGATAAGCTATGTTTTTTTAAAAACACTGAGCATTAGTTTAGGCGCTCCTCTATATGCCTGTGATGGCTTTACATTTAATGCCAATAGACCGATTCGTGCTATGCGTAATCTGTATTTTATCAAAGAAAATGAGCATATTATCACGCAACGATTCGATGAAGAAATCGAACAGGTGTTTCATTTACCAAATTATTTAGATGAAACCAAATTTGATAAAAATACCGATCCACTCTATATGTTACCAGCAGTTTAGGAGAGAAGCGTTGAAGATAAAAATACCAGCAACCAGTGCCAACTTAGGACCAGGATTTGACTGTCTTGGTTTGGCTATCGCACTTTATAATGAGGTTACGATCAAATCTTCAAGTTATTATAGTGTTTCCATCAAGGGCGAGGGTGAGGAAA
>JAQWCT010000207.1 GCA_028705785.1 Sulfurospirillaceae bacterium
TTAATCGTTTTTTTAATAAGCTTCACCGTGTTTAAAAGCTGAGCCAATCCTTCTAATGCAAAAAATTCGCACTGAATGGGGATAATGACAGAGTTGGCAGCACTAAGTGCATTAATCGTAATGCTTCCAAGCGCAGGAGGCGAATCAATGATAATATAATCATATTGGTCTTTAATTTCTTCTATTTTCGTTTTTAAAATGAGTTCGCGACCTTTGGTATTGGTGTCATAAAACTCTTTTTCAACACCTACAAGACCGATGTTAGAGGGCGCTACATGTAAAGTGGAAAGTGAAGTTTCTAAGATAACTTGCGAGAGGCGTTTTCTACCAATTAAGACATGGTAGATATTATATTCATAGTCACTTCTATGAAAACCCAAGCCTGTTGTTGCATTAGCTTGTGGATCGATGTCAATTAACAATACCCTTTTTTCCGCAACCGCCAAAGACGCAGCTAAGTTGATGGCAGTGGTTGTTTTGCCCACACCGCCTTTTTGATTTGCTATCGCTATAATCTCGCTCATCGTAAACTATACACCTTTTTATTTTCTAGCTCTAAAGAGCCATCATCACACAATATCGCATCTGCCAAAGAGACCAACTTACCGTCTAAGTGAAAAGAGAACTTTCTGTTATGGGCAAATTCTATCTTATATTTACTAAAAACTTTCTTCCACGATATTTTTTTTTTAATCATCTTTAATAATTGAGTGGCAACTTCTTGAGGTTTTATTTGAATATCTAAAATATCGTATTCTTGCGGACTTGTAGACAAATTTAACCCAATTGAACCTACGATATTGATACCTATTTTAGTGGTTATCATTCCTCCGATTTTTTTATCTCCTAGATAAAAATCATTGGGCCATTTAAGCCACACCATAGAGCCTTTGTTTGCTAAAAGTTCTTTGACCAAAGCGGAAAAATAAATCGAAATAGACGCTAATGGTAAATCTTTGGGTAAGTGTTTCTCTTCTACACAAAAAGAGAAAAATAAATTTCCATCTCCACCAATCCAACGATTCCCCCTACTTCCAATACCATCAGTTTGCCTATCCGCACCAATGCCAAGGGGCGCTTCAAAAGTACCTAATTTAAGACCATCAATTAAATACTGATGGGTAGAGGGAAGCTCATCAAACCAAGATATCGCCAACGCTAAGCCTTTTGCCTCGGATATAATCAAGTGCATTCATTGGACTTTTTGAAAATGGCTGAACACTTTTAAGCATTAAGACACCTTCTTTGCAAGATATTTCGACACCCTCTTTGTGGAGTGCACAAATAGTTCCTTTCACTCCTTTTTGAGTGAGTGACATAAGTTGCATATCCAGCAATTTTAATCCAGAATCTAAAAATAATCCCGGCCAAGGGGTGAGTGCTTTGAATTTTGTATCAATTTCTTGCGCACTTTGCATCTCAAAAGAGACTAATCCATCCTCTTTTTTGATTTTTTTGCAATGTGATGCATTTGCATCAATTTGCTGTATAGGGGAAAGTTGATGGAAATTTTTAAGCGTTTTAAGGGTGAGTTTTGCAGCAATTTGGGCTAATTTTTCAAATAATATCGAAGCATTATCATCATTGGTTTTAAGATAACTAAACCCTAGCATCGCACCCGTATCAAGCCCCTCTTCCATCAACATAGAAGTCACACCTGTGTAAATATCATTATCGAGTAAGCTTGATTGGATAGGACTTGCTCCTCTATATTTTGGGAGTAATGAGGCATGTAGATTGATGCAAGGAGCAATATCTAAAATGGCTTTAGGCAAAATCTGTCCATACGCAGCAACCACAATAAAATCAGGTTTGAGTGAAGCAATTTTTTCATGAGCCTCAGTTGTACGAAGTGTTTTAGGCTGATAAATCTCTACATGTAAACCATTTTCTAAAACCCATGCTTTGGTGTGCGGAGGAGTCAGTATCTGTTTTCGCCCTACAGGCTTATCTTGTTGTGTGACAAGCAACACAACTTCCATATCGTCTTCGTGGCACAAAGCATCCAAAATAGTTGTCGCATAACTCGGCGTTCCCATAAAAACGATTTTCATTTTAATCCTTCGTATATGTTCATTCTTCACATAAATACTTCGGTTCCAAACCTATAAAAGTGAAGAAATTCACTTTTACTTAACGGTTTTCATTTGTAAAGAGTGTTCCGCCCTCATGAACGCCTTGTAGCATATAGCTTTTGACATCTTCAAGCTCAAATCCACTGGCAATAAACATCGATTTACCGCGTTGCATCAAAAAGTCTGCTGCTTTGAGTTTGGTAACGATGCCTCCTGTGGCAAAGGCAAAATGAGGTGAATGTTCTACGACAAGTTCACTGGGATGAATCTCATAGACTTCTTTATGCATTACGGCATCAGCATGCTTATTGGGGTCTTTATCATAATAGCCATCAATATCTGAAAGCAGTATCAATAAATCTGCTCCAAAATAATATGCTACACGAGAAGAAAGCTGGTCATTATCGCCAAAAACCAACTCCTCAGTTGCCGTAGCATCGTTTTCATTGATGATGGGCAAAATACCATGTGAAAGGAGTGTGTCAATAGTACATTTGGCATGAGCGCAACGGTTGCGTGAATCAAAGTCATCTGCAGTTAACAATAATTGCGCGCCACTTTTGCCAAATTTTTCCAATTTTTTATTGTAAACTGCCATGAGCTGGGGTTGTCCAACAGCAGCGATAGCTTGGCGATTTTGCAAAAGGCTTTTATCGAGCTTCAAAGTTGAATATCCAGCAGCCACAGCTCCAGAAGAGACCAAAATCACTTCATATTTTTCCATCAAAGCGACTAAAAATTCGACTAAATTTAAAATTCGCTCTTTGCAAAGACGGTTTTGTTCACTTAGGACATGTGTCCCTACTTTAACAACTACTCTTCTCATCACGCACCTTTGTAACGATATCGGATAACGCATATTTAATTGGGTCTATATTAATTTTTGATACAGAAGAAATCGGTAAAACAAAAAATGGCAACGCATTATCTCTCTCATGTACATCTTGTCCAAAAGCATGAATATCTTCTCTTGCTTTATATTTGTCCATCAAACCATTAGGTTTAAGTCCCAAAAGTTCCAAGAAGGCATCAGTGCGCTCATTCATCTCTTCAACACTCAAAGTATCACATCTTGTAAGAGCGATGGCAAAATCTCTGGTAGAGAGTGCATCTGAAAAATTTTGAAGCTCTTTTTTAAGTGTTGTATACTGCTCTTTAAGGTCACGATAGTTTGCCAAGTCACACATAAAAAGTAAAAATTTAGTTCGTTCAATATGCTTTAAAAACTCTATACCAAGTCCTCTACCTTCACTCGCACCTTCGATAATACCAGGGATATCTGCCATTACATATGATCTAAAATCATCCGTGACAACAACACCTAGTTTTGGTGTAAGCGTGGTAAATTCATAATTGGCAATTTCTGGTTGAGCATTAGAGACAACCGAAATAAGTGTTGATTTTCCTACATTAGGGAATCCGACAAGTCCAACATCTGCGATAAGTTTAAGTTCAAGGCGTACATCTTTAGTGATACCACCGCGTCCACTTTGTGCAAATTCAGGGCGTTGGTTGGTAGAACTTTTAAAGTGCGTATTACCAAGTCCACCCATTCCTCCCTCTAAGAAAAGCTTTTTTTCTCCATCTTCAACAAGGTCAAGCACGACTTCACCGCTCTCTTTATCAATGACTTGAGTACCTGGGGGAACAGTAATCACTAAAGATTCACCTGCCTTGCCATACATCTTTCGACCCATACCATGTTCGCCATTTTTAGCTTTGAGATGTTGAAATCCTCTAAAATGAGAGAGTGTATGGGTGTTCTTATCGACTTTAAAATAGACATCGCCACCACGACCTCCATCTCCGCCATCAGGTCCACCTTGGATGACATGCTTTTCCCGTCTAAATGAGACGGAACCTGGTCCACCTTTACCTGAGCTGAGTGTTAATTCTACATTATCTATAAACATTTTAGAGCCTTTGTGTGTTAAACATTACCTATAATAAATACATAAAAAAGGATAATCATTAGAGGTAACTTTATGTGAGGGAAAAAAAGAGAGGTGGAGCTAACTCCACCTCTTATTAGTTAAACTGCGGGGATTACAGAAACTTTGTTTCGTGTTTTATCTTTGCGTTGGAATTGAACGAATCCATCGATAAGTGCATATAAAGTATGGTCATTGCCCATACCTACATTGCTACCACCATGTACTTTTGTTCCGCGTTGACGAATAATAATATTGCCTGCGCGAACAAATTCACCACCAAATTTTTTAACACCCAGTCTGCGTCCAGCTGAGTCTCTATTATTCTGGGTACTTCCCTGACCTTTCTTATGAGCCATTAGTTACTCCTAGTTTTTCTTAATTATCTTTTGTGAGTTAAGCTTTGATGCTTACAACTTTTACTCTAGTGTACTGTCTTCTAAAACCGCGC
>JAQWCT010000208.1 GCA_028705785.1 Sulfurospirillaceae bacterium
CCTTTTGTTTTGGTGTGCGCAGTGTTTGAACGAAGAGCTGCTTGATAAGATTTTACATACAAATATAAATTGTGTGAATTAATTTCATCAAAACACGCAGGAAGCGCTATTGCGCCAGTGTTTTCAAATTTTTCATTTAGTACGATTGCCCTACTCATTTAACGATCCTTGCTCTGCCTAATGATCCATTTGCGCCAGGAACTGATCCCTTAACAGCTAAAATGCCGTTTTCTGCATCAAATGAAATAATTTCATTTTTAACTGTAACTTTAGTGTTACCATATTGACCAGGCATTTTCTTGCCTTTTTGTACACGACCAGGCCATTCACAGTTACCGATAGATCCCGTACTTCTATGAAAACGGTGTCCGTGTCCACCAGGACCACCACTAAAATTGTGGCGCTTCATAACACCTGTAAAACCTCTACCTTTGGTATTCAAAGATACTTTTACAACTTTAGAAACACCAAGTGGTGCTGTATCGAGGTCGCCAACTTCACTGTTTGCAACATCCATAGTCATAAAACGGTTAAATTCAGCAGAAAGATTATACTTTTTTTGCTGACCAGCAATGGCTTTATTCATCTTTTTACCGCTTGTGTAAGAAACTAATGCGCGTTTATCTGCATCAACTTCACATACTTTTGCTGCTAAAACTCTGAGTAAAGTGACGGGAACACTTGGTACTGCAATCGTTCTGCTCATACCGATTTTTTCAATAATATATTCCATCATTACCCCTTATTTGCCCATAGCTCGAACTTCGACATTTACCTCAGGGGCAAGGTCGAGTTTCATGAGTGAATCAACAGTGTCAGTCGTGGCAGATATAATATCTATCATTCGTGAATGAATTCTCATCTCAAATTGCTCTCTTGAAGATTTGTTTACGTGTGGTGATCTAAGCACCGTGTAGCGCTTAATTTTCGTAGGCATAGGAATTGGTCCGACAATTTCGGCTCCAGTTCGCTTGACAGCTTCTACAATAGCTGCAACAGATCTATCTAAAACTCTATGGTCATACGCCTTGAGTTTAAGTCTAATTTTTTCCATTAAAATCCCCTTTAAAGAACTTGTCACTATCTCTGTGACTGATTTAAGGACTGTGATTTTACTAAAACACAAGTCAAAAGTCAAGTAAATACGGGCTTTTCTCACTTTGTCCATTGATTTTATTTCCTTTTAATAAGGAAAATAATACTATTTTGGCAAAGGATAAAAATGCAAACACTTGAACTACTCTATGAGACTATTTATAAAAATAATTCTTTTTTTGATAGAAAGCAAAGTATCACTCAAAAGAAAACTATTTTGTATGGTCCAAGGAAAAGTGGAAAAACACATCTTATTATCGACCATCTTAGCCATTATGAAAAAGGAAGCTTTCTCTACATTGATTTTTCTGATGATAGGCTTGAAAAGGGCTTATTAGAGGAAAATCTCTCTTCATTTATCAAAAAACACCCTATAAAACTGCTTGTGATAGAACATTTTGACTTCTCATTTGCGCTGCCAAAAATAAATGAGATCATTCTCTCTACTATCTTTACATGTAAGGATTTAGAAGGATTTTCAAAACTAACTTTGTATCCGCTTGATTTTGAAGAATTTATTGCATTTGATAAAAAACACTCCAATATTGAGCATATTTTCAACCTTTTTGCCAATCACGGAACCTTCCCCCAAATAGTCCAATACACCGAGTCAGACCACCACAGAGCGATGCAAGATATGTTACATGGTATGCTCAAAGATGAGACAGCGTTTCACATCTACAAGCGCTTTTGAGAACTTCAAAGTACCAAAGTGACGCTTTTCCAAATCTACAATCAACTTAAATCCACCATGAAAATTTCGAAAGATAAGCTCTATGCAATCACCTCAACTTTAATAGAACAAAAGCTCCTTTTTTTAGTTGAAAAGCAAGGACAGCCTAGTGCTGCTAGAAAAGTATTTCAAGTAGACTTTGCCCTTAAAAATGCGATGACTTTTAAGAAAGACTTTTTGAAACGATTTGAAAATATGATTTTTTTAGAATTGCTCAAGCGGGATAAAACGATTTTCTATGATGATTTCATTGATTTGTATCTTCCCGAT
This sequence comes from Sulfurospirillaceae bacterium, assembly GCA_028705785.1. Lineage (GTDB taxonomy): Bacteria > Campylobacterota > Campylobacteria > Campylobacterales > Sulfurospirillaceae > Sulfurospirillum. The sequence goes on from JAQWCT010000208.1 coordinate 2,099, forward strand.
GAGCAGTTAGCTATTTTTTGCATTCCTTTTGCCACAGATGAAGTCATACAAAGCAAAATGAAAAAACTCACCCACGCGCTCAAATCTTTACATGTAAACAAAGTTGAGATTATCACGCTCGGCAATGAAGAGAGTTTTGTGCTCGATACCATTCATTTTTCGATGTTGCCATTTTGGGATTGGGCATTACAACTTTAGGACTTTTTGGATGGTAATGGCATTTCCTTTTTCATTAAAATAAAAATGGTCTAGCAACTTTTTAATGATGATAAATCCTCTGCCATTGAAGTTTTGAGCATTGATGACAATATTTTTGAGCATTTTGGTATCAAAGCCTCTTCCATTATCGGTTATAGTAGCCTCAAACATCTTTCTATTCTCATTAATGACAACCCCATACCGTATCGTAATCATTTTATGCTTGTGTAGACTCTCAAGGTGCATCATCTCTTTATCAAACATATTATGCTCAATCAAATAATTCTTTCGTTCTTTATTAACGCCAAAACTCCCATGTTCTAATGCGTTGAGAAGTAACTCAGAAAAAGTCAGTATGATTTCGCTAGTACATTTACTACTTACTTCATGCCCTTTAAGATACAAAGACATGACACCAAGCGCACTTTCAATGGCTTCATAACTACTTTCCATAGACAATGTTTCAAACGCTTGATGGAAGTCTAGCTTGTGAACATACACATAGGTAATATCATCATCTCCCTCGCCAATGGCTTGACGCACTTTTCCATGAAAATCTCCAACACAAACTGAATCTAAAAAGTCTACACGCATTTTTTTCGCATAAGGCTTATCATCTTGGGTAAAACTTTCGCTGAGCCCATCACTATAACAGAGTAATTTGCACAAAGAAAGAGTTGAAAGCGTGTCTATTTTAATCGCGTCGGTAAAATTCATCATGGGTGGATTGTTACTTTTAATAATAATTAGTTCATTATCTTGAGATACCCCAAGCAAAGAGGGCATACCACAAAGCGCATAATGTACCAAAGCATTTTTGAGGTCAAGTTCCAAAAATGAGATACTCAGAAGTTCATCATCCATTAGATTGGTTTTGGTAAATTTGATAAACTTTTTAATCCATGCCTCAAAAGAAAATTTTCCCTCATCTTCAAGTTCATCAAAAAAATAGTTTAAAAACCGTGTTGTTCCCATGGAAGTAAGTGCAGCAGAGAGTCCTTTGCCCATAGCATCAGCCACAAAGCCAACTAGCCTCCCATCTTTCGTTTTACGCAAGGAGTAAGTGTCACCACTAAGTGAACTTTGGGGCTTGTAAGAGATATCAAGACGCAATAGCTCCTTTTTACCATTTTGCTTAAACTCTAATTGCTGATAATATAGGTCATTTTTGATAATAAAAAGCTCTTTATTGAATGCCTTATCTAACTCATCTCTATCGTGTACCATCATCTCATCCTTTGGAATATTTTAGCAAATCTATATTAAAATCCTTACATGTAAAGGAGGTCTTTGATGTTATGTGGGATTGATGAAGCAGGAAGAGGATGTATCGCTGGCCCTTTGGTTGTGGCTGGTGTTATTTTAAATGAACCTATTAACGGATTAAATGACTCCAAAGTGCTTAGCGAAAAACAAAGAGAAGCGCTTTTCCCTATCATTCAAGCAAAATCAGACTATAAAATCATCTTTTGTGACAACGAAATGGTCGATTCTCAAGGACTCAGTAGCTGTTTAAAATACGCTATTGAAACCATCAAAAAGCATTTTGAAGGACACGATATCCTGATGGATGGGAACTGTTCATTTGGTGTTCAAGGCATCGCAACGCTCGTTAAAGCAGATGCGAGTGTGCCTGAAGTGAGTGCAGCGAGCATCTTGGCGAAGGTAAGCCGAGACCGTTACATGTACGACATTTCATCACATTATCCACAATATGAATTTGAAAAACATAAAGGCTATGGAAGTGCCTTACATGTAAAGAAAATCAAAGAGTTTGGTTATTGTGATATTCACCGCAAATCTTTTAAAATCAAAAGCTTAATGCAACCTACTTTATTCTAAAATACCCCATACCCTTTTAGGAACGAAAATGAGATTGAAATTAGCCTTATTGTGCTTATGTTTTACCTATGGATTAGCACATCCTCACATCTTTATCGATACTAAAGTGGGTGTCGAAAAAGACAAAATTATAATTACTTGGGTATTTGATGAGATGAGTTCTAGTATGCTTATCGCTGATTATGATAAAAATAAGAACAAGGTGTTAGAACAAAATGAGATTGATTTTATAGAAAAAGACCATTTTAAATCTTTAGCTGCTTATAGCTATTTTAGTGCTTTTCTCGTCAATAAAGAAGAACTCGAAATCAAGACAT
>JAQWCT010000018.1 GCA_028705785.1 Sulfurospirillaceae bacterium
CTGATGGCTATAAAGACATTACCGTCTATATGGCAAAGGGAATGTTCACTAAAAATGAAGCTGTTTTCCTTGATGCAAGACCGCTTGCGATGTTCCAAAAAGAGACTATTGTTGGTGCTCAGTACATGAACGATACTGAACTAGAAAAACTCAAAGGAAGATTACCAGCCGATCTTAAAACGCCTATCGTCACTTTTTGTGCAGGACTTGAGTGTGAAAAATCACACAATCTTGCGAAAGAGCTTAAAAAGATGGGCTATAAAAATGTCAGTACCTTTTCAGGCGGACTTCCTGGATGGAAAGAGTTAAAACTTCCAACCACAGGTGGAGCTAAAGTAGAAGCGCCTAAAGCTGCTGTTGCCGATAAATTCCTAGACGGTGTGAAGTTGGGCTTAGATGAGGGAACGGTTGATGGAGAATGGTATAAAGCAGCTATTCTTAGTGGTAAACTTCCTGCCAATGTCGCCGTTGTTGATGTACGAACGCCATCTGAATACAAAAGTGGTCATCTCCAAGGAGCCATCAATGTTGAAGCAGGAGAACTCAAAGCAGAGGCTTTCTTAGCTAAACTTCCTGCGGGGAAAGTCATTGTATTTAGTTGTGCAACGGGTGGTCGTGCTATGGAAGCATGGATGAAACTCAATAAAGCCAAACTGGCAGGTAAAGCACTCTTTTTTGATGCCAATATCAAATGTGGAGCTGAGGGCAAATGTGACATAAAGGTCAATGAGCCTTTAGGTTAATCTTTACATGTAAGCCTCAAAAGAGGCTTACATCCTTCTTACTCTGGTTTATCTCTACAAATACGATATCCCACACCCTTGATACTTTCAATCAGATTTTTACCACATTTATCACGAATACGAACCATATGCATTCTCACCGTACTTGCATTGACAAATTTATCCACAGAAAGAGCCTCTGCAATCTCATCTACCGTACAATGCCTACAAATATTTTTCACAAGATGTTGGATGATTTTATTTTCTTTAGAAGTGAGATTAATGACCAAGTTGTTTTTGGAAAGTCGATACTTATTTAAATCATAAATAAATCTATTTTTAAGATAAATAATATTTTCATCGGTATCGAAATGGCAATGTCGTGCAGATTGTAAGATGCGATAACGAAGCTCCTCAAGCTCAAAAGGTTCCTTAAGATAATCGCTACATCCCCTTTCATATCCCATCTTCAAATACTCAAAATCCAGTAGCTTGCTGATAAGTATAATCGGCACTCTTATCTTATTTTCCCGAATCTGCTTGGTAAGTTCTAGCGCTTCAAGATGTGGCTCTTCCACACAAAGAATCACCACCTCATAAATCTTTTTATAAATAGCATCAAACACTTTGCTTGCATCATCAAAAAGGTCGAAAGAACACTCAAAATATTGAAAATGCTCTTTGATTCTGGCCTTAAGCTGTGCATCATGCGATAATAATAAAATATGCATTATTATTCTAACAAAGCAACGATTTCATCAGTGCTTAAAAGTTTTCCACTACTTTTGACTTGTCCATCTATGACTAAAGCAGGCGTAGAAGTGACACCATAAGACATGATTTTCATAATATCTTCCACCTTTTCAACCTGTGCAAATATCCCTTTTTTGGCTACTGCTTCTTTTACATGTAAGGTCAATGCTTGACACTTGGCGCACCCTGTTCCTAAGACTTCGATTTTCATTTTTTCCCCTTGTTTGCTTTGTATTCATCCATAAATTCTTTGGCATTATCGCCTCGTAAAAAATCCGCTACTTTCAAAAGTCCATCATTGAGGTATTTGGCATTATAGCCGTTGAGAGTGAGGTATATTCTTGCCATGTTTGAGCGGTCATTGTGAGGACAAGCGGTAATGATGAGTTTATCTTTTGGGAGTTCGCCTATTCTTTTGGGGAGTTCATTAAGAGGAATGTTGATAGAAGCCCCAATATGCCATGCCTCAAACTCTTCTTTGAAGCGAATGTCCACCAAGATAGCTTTACCCTCTTCGACAAGGGCTAACATATCGGGTGTTTTAATCTTCATATTTTCCCGTTCTTTATAATCAAATTTTGAGAGATACTCCTCAAAGCTCACCTTTTTTAATTCCACCGCATTTGCAAAACCAGCAATCGCTAACACCACAAAAATCACTTTTTTCATTTTTAATCCTTATAAAATAGCATTAAATAGATACCCAACACCCATAATCCCAAGCCCCACGATACCAAAAAAGGTCACGATAAGCCTTACATGTAAGATGCGTTTGAGTATCATCGCTTCAGGTAAACTAAGGGCAGTTATCGCCATCATAAAACTAAGTGCAGTTCCAAGCAACATTCCTTTGCCTGTTAACACTTCGATGAGAGGCATCACGCCTGCGGCATTTGAGTACATCGGAATGCCTAGCAAGACTGATAAAGGAACGCTATACCACGAATTACTTCCTGCGTATTGGACGATAAAATCGGTTGGTACATATCCGTGAATAAACGCACCAATGCCCACACCTATCATCACATAAGGATAGATTTTTTTCAAAATATCGTAAGTGTAACCCCAAGATTCTTGACATCTTTGTGCCAATGAAAGCTTTATCTCCACATCTTCCAAATCCCCACTCATCGGAACAACAGGAATCAAAACATACTTTTCCATGCCAAGTCTTCCGACCACAAATCCACCAATGATAGCCACCAAAAGTCCAAAACCAATATAAAGTGCCGTTACTTTCCAACCAAAAAGTCCAAACAAAAGGGCAATAGCGATTTCATTGTTCATAGGACTGGAGATTAAAAAGCTAAAAGTAATGCCAAGAGGAATACGGGCTTGCATAAACCCTAAAAATAAAGGAATGGCAGAACAGCTACAAAATGGCGTGATGATACCAAAAAGTGCCGCTAAAACATTGCCTGTAAATTCACTTTTACCTTGTAGATAGACTCTCACTTTATCGGTATTAAAATAAGTTCTTAGAAAACTGACCACAAAGATAATCAGCACCAAAAGAATGTAAATCTTTATCGTATCGTAGATAAAAAAGTGCAATACTTGCGCCTTTTGCGTGGTTGCATCAAGCCCTAAAACCCCATATACCAGTGTATCGACCAGCTTTTCCCAAAACTCAAACATTATCGTAACCGCTCTTCAATAATTGGCAATAGCTCTGCCTTGATAGCCTTACATGTAAAGATAAACGCTCCATAGTCTTTACCATCAGGATCGGAAAACCCTACATGAATTTTAGCGATTGGTTTAGGAAACATCGGGCAGGTTTCGTTGGCATGGTCACACACTGTCACAACCAAATCAAAGTCTACATGTAAGACTTCATCCAATGTTTTGGAGTGATATTCGTCTTTCCAAATGCCCTCTTCTTCTAAAACTTTTTTCGCATAAGCATTGACCTTTCCACTCGCCCTCACACCTGCGCTATACGCTTGTATGCCTTTAAGGTTTGCATTGACAAGCGCTTCAGCGATGATACTTCGACAACTATTTCCTGTACATAAAATCAGAACTTTTTTCATAACATTCCTTACATGTAAGATTTAGAAAAGTATAGCATATATTCTATAACATATCGAGATATATTGATATGTTTAACACTTGAGACTAGTTTCTTAGAAAAATCGGAATTTCCGATTTTTCTATTCTTATTCAGCAATTATTCGGCAATTCCAAATGACTGCTAACTATAGCTTCTTTGATAATTTCTTTGATTTCATCATCTTTAAACTGTGTTTTAAATGCTATTTTTACATGATTTCCAAATAATTTTTCAGCATGTTTAATTTTTTGCTCTTCTTCTCTTTGGAGGTCTCTTTCTTCTTTATTTTTGGTTTCGACCACCAAATGAAGCTTTTTGTCACCATTGGCGTGTTTAATAACATACGCAAAATCAGGAGAATAAGTACCACCACCTGCGACGGGAATACGGATAGAGCTTTTAGGTATTTTTGTAAAAACTGTCACATCAGTGATGGTGCTTTTGATGTTTTCTTTTTCCAAATCAGAGTCATAAAAAAGCTCTTCAAAGAGATAATTTTCTGCTACTCTATCACTTGAAAAGTGCACGCCTACATCAGAAGCATTGATACTTTCAAGTGGGTTGCCTTTTTTATCCGTAAACTTTGTAGGATGGATTTCATTAGAGATTTTAGTATAAGAAACGGAAAATTTATTAAAACTACTATCAAGCAAAAACTTATCAAATCCACTTTTTATAGCTCTAATGGTTTGAACATTGCGATAAAGGTTAATGTCAAGTTCGGCTTGTATAGCGATAAAAACTCTATTCAATGTCGTTATATTGATACTCATCATTTGAGCCAATTCACTCAAAAATACCGCGTAACTCATCGTTGAGATAGGCACTATCTCACTTGTGGTACTTTGTTCATGCGTGTAAAATGCCATGCCCTCTTTAATGCCAATTTTACTTATCTTTGTCTCCACACCTTGGGGTTTAAAGCGTGTTTTATGCTCTATAAAATAGGCTTTAAGAAGCTCAAAAAATGCCGTTTCATTTTCTATTTTATATTCCAAAATAACTTTTTGATTGATGGTTTCCCACAGCTCTTTGAGTTCTGCATACTTTCCAACTTTGAAATGCACTTTAGGTTTTTCCGTATCGCCACTGCGTACTTTATCTTTTTTCAGTCCATCCATAAATGCATCAGGAAACATCGTTTTTAGCGTTTCGTAACCGCCCTCTTTAAAGTCATTATTGCGCTTAACGATACCCAATTCATCAAGCTTTTCAAGTAGTGTATCTTCATCAATTCCATATTTAAAAACAATCATTTTTATCGTTCCATCACTAAGTTTTATAGGTGCAACTTCGCAAATGGAGCCTGAAGTTTTATTGATTTCTCCAACAAGTTCATCCACAAACGCTTTTTCACTAAAATCCACATAGTAGTGCAAATCAAATTTCTCATCTTTTACACGGCTCATATACTCGTTTACTGGAAGTCTAAGCCCTCGTCCAACTTCTTGAAGTTTAGAGGTTTTGCTTCCGCTGGAGCGAAGTTTGCAGATTTGAAAAACATTGGGATTGTCCCAACCCTCACGAAGTGTCCATTTTGAAAAGATAAAACGCCTTGGGTTGTCTAAACTTAAAAGACTCTCTTTGTCGTGCAAGATTTCTTGTATCTCTTTTTCGATTTTTTCATCACTTTCAGAGTTGTCTTTTGAAAAGTATCCACCATGGGTTAAGGCGATATTTTGCACTGTTTTTTCAAGATAACTTTTGTAAAAAGGATTTGTTTCATCTTCTAAAAGTTTGGCGGCATGAGCCTTGACCATTCTTTCAAATTTTTCTTTGAGACTACCACTGATTTGATGCTCTTCCACACGATACCCTGCGATATCATCGATAAAAAAGAGGGTTAACGGTTTGATTTTGACTTCTCTACTGAGTAATGCTTTTTCTATCTCAAAATGCTTAACAATCGCCTTTGCCATCATCCCATCTTGGACACTTTGCGAAAATGAATACGGATTAATTTTATCGCCCCTTTTCATCTCAAGTCCATTGGACAAAACAACCACACTTTTGTTCATATTTTCGATGTTCAGCCCTTGCATCTCCGCATGGATAACGCTTAAACTTCCTTTGTGTGCAACTGTAAATTCTCTTTTTTTGCCCTCACTGTGAAGCTCAAACACCGCTTCTTTGCCATCGGTACTTTTAAGCGTTACAAAACTATTTTCGCCACTTTCAAAAGTTTCTACATGGGTAACAACCCCTTTGACAAGGTCATCATTGAACGCATCAACGGCGGTGAGTTTATAGATAAGATTTTCGTATTTTTCATCAAAAGTTGCCCCAAAACGAACGATAAATTGTGAGCAAAACTTTTGAATATTCTCCCACGAAACATTGCCTTGTGCAAATTTATGAGGCTCATCGACAATCGTAAAAGGCTTGATGGACGCTATGCCCTCAAAAGGCGTGTTGTATTTATCAAAAAGTGTGACATCTACGGCTTTACTCATCGTATCGGAGTTAAGCATACCTGAGTTTATGACCATTACATGTAAGGATTTTCCACCTTGTGAATGAGCTTCCACAAAGGCTTTAACCGCTTGAGGCATCATGCTTTTTTTGTTTTTCTTTCCGCTTTTTTTACTCTCCACCAGATAGGTTTTTATCTCAGCATCATACTCACTTCGAAAATGCTCTCTCACCCCCAAAGACTTCAGAAAACTAAGCGTTCCTGCCTTGATGGAAAGGGTAGGCACAACGATGATAAACTTAGAAACACCTAGATTTTTATGCAGTTCAAACATCATTTTAGTGTAGGTGTAAGTTTTACCTGTACCTGTTTCCATCGAGATATCTAATACACGGCTTTTGAGATTTTGGAACTTTTGGCTGATGTCATTGGTGCGTTGAACTTTGCATAGATTTTCATAAAAACGAGATTTGTCCATCTCTATGATCGGATTTGAAACATTTGCCATTAAAGCATTGTCACACTTTTTGGCTCCCACATTTTCCAGCACGCTTAAGAGTGAAGTAACGGCTCTTTCTTGATGTGGTAAGTTTCGCTCAAAGTTAAACCCTGCCATGGCTAGTATCTCACTACGATGTCAAGCTCTATCGCTTTTTTGTTGGTGTAAACGCTCATCGCTTCTTTGAGTTCTCTTTGGGTTTTGCTCTCAAAGTTATAACCAAAAAGTACGATTTTTGAAGGGTTAAAATCCTTGTCGCTATCGAGTTTTGCGATAAACGCTTTAAGAGCTTCCATGTCAAAACCTTTGTGCATCAAATAGAGATTTTTACCGCCAAGATACGCGGCATAAGCAGAAAGTGAGACTCGTTGAAGCGGTGTGGTGAGGCTTTGCCCATCATAGACTTTCCATGTCACCAAAAGAGCTTCTAATGCTTCATCGTTCAAAAGTGTGCCATCAAAAAGCGTTTGCTCTTTGCTAAGCTCTTCCATGTCGTCCAAATACCCCTCAAATAATGGCATCGTTTCAAATATCTTAAACCCTAAATCCATATTTTGATGGAGTAAACTGGTCTCTTTTTTGATTTTTTCAGAAGCTTTTTCGATGCGTGCTTTGGTGATATCAAATATGGTGGTGTATCCTGCTTTGTGGGCTTCACTTTTAGGGTCGGTAAGTTCAGGGAGCTGCACACAGATAAATTTTCTATTTCCATTATCTTGAGCGTTTAAGTCCATTACGGCGTGGGCGGTGGTTCCACTTCCTGCGAAAAAGTCGAGGATAAGGTCATTTGATGTTGTTAATCCTGATAGAATAAGTGTTTTTAGTAATTTAAGGGGTTTTGGAAAATCAAAAACATCATTATCAAATAACTCTTTAATCTCTTTAGCAGAATCTTGAGAAAAGCCATAGTTTTCTAAAATGGTAGCTAATGTAGAACCTTCTCGTACTTCATTTAAATATCTTTTTAAAAAAGGAGTTCCTGTTCTTTCTCTAAAACTAATCCTTCCTTCAAGTATTAAGCTTTTAATTTTTTCTTCATTGTAAAGCCAACATTTATTTTTTGGAGGTAAATATTTTTCTCCAGTTTGTGGATTAACTATTTCAAAAATGCAAGATTCTGTTATCCTGCCACCTTTTCCATTAGCACTCAAATCAGAAGCAACCCAAGCTCCTTTTTCATCATTGTTTGGATTGCTAAATCTTGAATTTAACTTTTCTCCTCTAGGTTGTAATGATAGAAAGATATTATAAATATTCTTAGCATATACCAGAATGTACTCATGATTTCGTCCAATAACTCTATCATTGGGGGGTGTTGCTCTGCGTTTCCAAATTAAACTTTCTACAAAATTCTCTTCCCCAAAAACCTCATCACACAAGAGTTTTAATTGTGCCTGTTCATTGTCATCAATGGAGATAAAGATAACGCCATCATCTTTCAAAAGCTCTCGTGCGATGTAAAGGCGTGGGTACATAAAGGTGAGCCATGCACTGTGTGAATTTGCTTTACTTCTCGTAAATTCTAAGATGCGTTTAGCTTCATCTAGCTCAATGCCTGCTAGTCGCATCAACTGTTCGGGGGTAAATTTTCTATCGTCGTTATAGACAAATCCATCACCGCCTGTGTTGTACGGCGGGTCGATGTAAATCATCTTGATGGATTCGCTATACGCATTTTTGAGGTGTTTGAGGACTTCGAGATTATCGCCTTTGATGAGGAGATTTTCACTGTTTTGGTTTGCCTCTTTTTGGTTATGTTTTTTGTCTTCCCTTAAAAGTGTAAAAGGTGTTTCATTGGCAAGAAGCCTTGCATACGACTTGCCAAGCCAGTTTAGGCTATAACTTTCTTTTGAGAGTTCTAACGCACTTTGACCTACAACTTCGCTCATCTTGTGCGGTATAAAAGCACCGTTTTTGTCAAAACAACTCGGAAAATGCTTTTTTAAAAGTTCGATTTGTCCACTGTTTGAAGTCGTCTTTGCGTTGTCGTAGAGATGCTCTTTTGGTATCATCATTATGCCCTGTTTTGGTGTGTAAAAATTGGCTATATTTTATCTTTTTTATGTTTATAAACTCAGTAACACCAAAAACAATATCGGTGGCGTGATGATAAGCCCAAACTTTGAGTACTGCCAAAAACCTATTTTCACCCCTTTTTGCGCCAATACATGTAACCATAAAAGCGTTGCCAAAGAGCCAAATGGTGTCATTTTTGGGCCTAGATTACACCCGATGATGTTGGCGTACGCTAACGCGGAATTTGGGATATCATGCAGTGCGATGTCCATAATCATGACGGTGGGCATATTGTTCATGATAGCACTTAAAAAGGCAGCGATAAATCCTGTTCCTACAATGGCGATGGTGTCACCTTTGGTATTTAAGTCTTTGAGGATGATGGTCAAATACTCGGTCAATCCTGCATTTTTAAGCCCGTACACCACGATGTAAAGCCCGATGCTAAACCACACTACTTGCCACGGTGCAGCAACAATAATTTTTTTTGGGTTGATAACTCCAAACCCATTTGCGATAAGCAAAAAGAGAAGTGCCCCACCAAGTGCAAAGATAGAGATAGGCAAATGGTAAAAATCACCCATAAAATAACTTCCCAAAAGAAGCGCTAGAAATAACCATGCGATATAAAAAAGTGGTTTGCTTTTGAGAACATCATCTGGATTTTTGAGCAAGGAGATGCTTACATGTAAAGGTATTTCTTTGCGTAAAAAGAGCCATAAAACAACGATAGAAATAAGTGTACTAGCAACATAAGGTATAAACATCACGCCAAGATATTTTGCAAAACCTATATGAAAATAGTTTGCTGTAACGATATTGGTGAGGTTTGAAAAAACAAACGGCAAAGACGCAGAATCACTGATAAATCCACCCGCTAGTAAAAAGGCGATAATCGTTTTAGGCTCTAATTTTAAAATCCGCATTTTAGCAAGTAAGATAGGCGTTAAGATCAGTGCAGCACCATCATTGGCAAAAAGAGCCGAGATAAAAGACCCTAAAAGCAAAGAGTAGACAAACATCAAATGCCCATTGCCATGAGAAAACTGCGCCATTTTAATAGCACACCACTCAAAAAAACCAATTTCATCAAGCACCATGGAGAGAATGATAATCCCGATAAACGCCAAGGTTGCATCCCAAACAATGCTGGTTACCACAAGCACATCCGCGAAACTCACAACATCTAAAAGCAAAGCAAAGATAGCGCCAATGATGGCAGTTGTGCCGATTTGCAAACCTTTGGGCTGCCAGATAACAAAGCTTAAGGTCAGAAGAAAAAGGGAGGTTGCTACAATCACGAAATATCTTTACATGTAAGGCTTTTGGAGGGCAATTCAATGCCAAGATAGCCAATCTCTTCTAAACAAGCGAGCCTAAATCTATCCAAAGGAGAGCGAATAGAGTAGTATGCCCATTTGCCTCGTCTATCGACTTTGAGAAAACCTGCATCTTTGAGGATTTTAAGATGGCGAGAGATGCGTGATTGAATCATATTAAAAGCGTTTTCAATTTCACATACACACACTTCGCCATTTTTTTGAATAAATTCTAAAATCTGAACCCTTGTTTCATCATTCAGCGCACCAATAGATTGTAAAAAAATATTCATTTGCTATTCCTACTCAATTATTTGAATAAGTTTAGCATAATAGTTATTTCATATCAAGATATATTGATGTATTTTATTGCTCTCTTACTATTGACCAAAAAGTGTATTGTACTTTTTATCTTCCATCACGCGTCCTGCACCTAAAATGATGTTTTGAAGTGGATTTTCGACAGGTTTGATGGTGATTTCAAGTTTTTGACTGATGTAGCAATCCAAGCCCCGAAGCATCGAAGCGCCTCCTGTAAGCAAGATACCATTATCGTAGATATCTAACGCAAAAGAGGGGGGAAGGGACGAGAGCATACTGTGGACTAAACCCACCATTCTATCCACAATAGGCAAGATTGCTTTACGAACATCTACTGAAGAGATATCAAAAATTTCAGGCATTCGTGTTAGAAGATTTTTACCACTGACTTTAACGATTTTTTCGTCCATGTTGAAAACATTTCCCAACTCTTTTTTAAGTATCTCTGCATTATTTAAAGAGAGTAAAATTCTTTTATGATTTTTAAAATACTCAACAATGGCTTCATCCATATCATTTCCTGCAACCCTTAGTGATTTTGATATCACAATACCGTTACACGAAAGTAAAGTTATCTCGCTTACCCCAGCCCCAATATCTAAAACCAAAACACCTTTGGGATAAGAGATATCTAGCATCGAACCAATGGCGGCAGAAAAAGGGTCTTTAAGAAGAAGAACACTTCTTGCCCCTCCCTCTTTGCCTGCTTCTATAACAGCATTTCGCTCCATTGAATTTAAATCGGAGGGTACACTCACGATAATATCTGGCTTTAAAAATGCCCCTTTTGATATTTGCAGGATAAGATTTTTAATATAGGCTTTAGCAACAATAATATTGGAAATTGCCCCTTTTGATAAAGGACTTAAAACCTCGATATTTTTAGGATTTTTGCCTAAAAGTTTTTTAGACAAAAGCCCCAAGCCAAAAAATTTACTGCCTTTGCTATCAAAAGAAATGGAAGTAGGTTCATCAAAAATAATTCCCTTAGAAGGCTGATAAACTAATGTGTTATTGGTGCCTAAATCTATAGCAAAATATCTATGTGGTGCTTTAACAAATGAAAACATCAAACCTCTTTTCTCACTCTTTTAGCTCTCTTTTTTCGCGTATAGATGTTGACAGATTCGACTGCCAACGAAAATGCCATCGCAAAATAGACATAAGCTTTAGAGATATGAAATCCTAAGCCCTCTGCAATCAAAGTAACCCCAACCAATATTAAAAAGGACAATGCCAAAATCTTAATCGTAGGGTTGGCTTCAATAAAGTTAGAGATACTCTTAGAAGCAAACATCATCACGCCAACCGCAATCATCACCGCTAAAATCATAATGATGATATTATCCACCATACCTACGGCCGTAATGACTGAATCAAGTGAAAATACAATATCAAGGATAGCAATTTGAATCAAAATACTAAAAAATCCCTTTTTACTACCACTTTTGAGCTCTTTCTCCTCTTCTCCATCATTTTCAATATCATTGTGAATCTCAGTCGTTGATTTTGCCAACAAGAAGAGTCCACCCAGCAATAATATAAGATCACGCCCCGAAATATCTTGTGAGAAAATAGTAAACAAGGGAGTGGTGAGCTTCATAATCCAAAACAGTGAAAGTAACAGCATAATACGCGTTATCATCGCAAGGCCTAGTCCAAAAATTCTACCTTTATCTCTTTGATGTGCAGGAAGCCTACCCACCAAAATAGCGATAAAGATGATATTGTCAATACCCAAGACAATCTCAAGTGCACTCAATGTGGCAAGAGCGATCAACGCTTCTATTGTAAATAATGATTCAAACATCCATAAAATCCTCAATTTTCTGTTATTTTACCAAATTTTAGTTAACATCAAAATTTTTTGGCGCTTTAAGTTTGGTGAAGTTATAATTGACCACCTTATTTTTAGGAGCGTTGATGGTATTTGGCAAGATAGATTATATCAATCTGCTTCCTTTTCATCTTTTTCTCAAAAAGTCCTCTTTGCAAAATGCTTTTAAACAAGCATGTGAATGCCAAAAATCCGTCCCCTCTTCTATCAACAAAAAGTTTAAAAAACGAAGTGTAGATGCGGCAGTTATTTCGAGTATTGAAAGTCAAAAAAAATCTATTAAAACCCTTCCTTTAGGCATTGTTGCACAAAAAAATGTTCGTAGTGTTATCGTCAAAAAAGGAGTTTGTAAAAAAGACCCTGCTTCTGCAACTTCCAATGTTCTCTCCAAAATACTCAATATTGATGGTGAAGTTTTTATAGGGGATAGAGCGTTGAAGCTTTACTTGCAAGACCCAACTTCTTATGTTGATTTGGCACAAGTTTGGAACAATCGTTTTCATCTTCCCTTTGTATTTGCAAGGTTGTGTGTCAACAAAAATTATGCGTTTTATCAAAAACTTGCCAAACGATTTTTGCGAGAACCTAAAAAAATTCCACAATACATTCTAAAAGACTATTCCCAAAAAAGAGATATTGCCAAACAGGACATTAAAGACTATCTCACCTTAATTAGTTACAAAATAGATAAAAAGGAGCAAAGAGGGCTCAAACTTTTTTTAAAAAAAGCACGACAATTGCGATAAAAATCAATTTTTCAAGGGGATACTTATGTCAGTTCGAAGCTACATCGATAAAGTGTTACAATCTACCATCCAAAGCACTCCTGGGCAAACAGAATTTTACCAAGCCGTTGAAGAAGTTTTAACTTCTTTAGAACCCCTTTTACAAGCTGAACCTAAATATGACAACTACAATATCCTAGAGCGCATCGTCATTCCTGAACGCCAAATCCTTTTTCGCGTTGTCTGGATGGATGATCAAGGCAAAATCCAAACCAACATAGGCTATCGCGTACAGTTTAACTCAGCCATTGGACCCTACAAAGGCGGGCTTCGTTTTCACCCTAGCGTTAACCTTGGTATCATCAAATTTTTAGGATTTGAACAAATTTTCAAAAATTCATTGACTGGTCTTGCCATTGGTGGCGGAAAAGGTGGCAGTAACTTTGACCCTAAAGGCAAAAGTGAAGGTGAAATCATACGATTTTGTCAATCCTTCATGATTGAACTCTCCAAACATATCGGTGAAACCAGAGATATCCCAGCAGGAGACATCGGTGTAGGAGGACGCGAAATCGGTTTTATGTTTGGAGAATATAAAAGATTGATAGGGCGATTTGAAGGTGTGCTTACGGGCAAAGGGTTGAACTGGGGAGGTTCACTTGTGCGCACGGAAGCGACTGGTTTTGGCTCGGTGTACTTTGCTGAAAATATCCTCAATAAAAGAGGAGATAGCCTCAAAGGTAAAATTTGCACGGTTTCAGGCTCGGGTAATGTCGCCCTTTACACCATCCAGAAACTCTATGACATGGGTGCAATTCCTGTTACATGTAGTGATTCTAAGGGCATGATTTACGATAAAAATGGCATCGATTTTAATTCACTCAAAACCATCAAAGAGATAGGTCGAAAAGACCTCAGTGAATATATCAAAGTTCATCCAAAAGCCATTTATACACCCATTCATCAGTATCCTGAAGGTACGAATGCTGTATGGAGTATCCCTTGTTTTGCAGCTTTTCCCAGTGCAACGCAAAATGAACTCAATCTTACGGACATCCAAATACTGTATAAAAATGGTTGTAAACTTGTCAATGAGGGCGCTAATATGCCAAGTACGCCTGAGGCAATTGATTTTATGATAGCCAATAAAATGTTCTATGGCCCTGCCAAAGCAGCTAATGCTGGAGGTGTTGCGACCAGTCAGTTGGAGATGAGCCAAAATGCTAGTATGCAAAAATGGTCATTTGCAGAAGTAGATGACAAGCTTCGAGGCATTATGAAAAATATCTTTGAACTCTCCTATAAAACATCCAAAGAGTTTGGAGATGAGGGCAACTTGATGTTGGGTGCAAATATCGCGGGATTTAGAAAAGTAGCCGATTCGATGATCGACCAAGGAGCGGTATAAATCTTTACATGTAAAGGAGGATTTCTCCTCCTTATATTTAACTCACTATCGTGTTAAAAACTCTATCGCCTGCATCGCCAAGACCTGGAACAATGTAACCATTCTCATTCAAACCATCATCGATGCACGCTGTATACACAGGTACATCAGGATGAATCTCACTAAATCGCTTTAAGCCCTCAGGTGCCGAAACTAACGCTAAAAAGCGAATATCGATAACGCCTTTAGATTTTAAAAAGTTGACTGCATCAATTGCCGTTCCGCCCGTTGCAAACATCGGATCGATAATGATAGCAATGCGCTCTTTATGATCGGGGGGAAGTTTGGCATAATAAAACTCTGCTTCAAGTGTTTTCTCATTTCTTTGAAAACCTAAAAATCCTACACTTGCATCAGGAATCAATTTAAAGATACCATCCAACATTCCAAGAGCCGCTCTTAAAATCGGACAAATCATGATTTTTGCATCAAGCTTTTTTGTGTTTGCCATCGCCACTGGTGTTTTGACTTTCACATCCCGTAGTGGCAAATCTCTGGTTGCTTCAAACAACATCAGATAAGAGATTTCATCAACCAACAGACGAAACTGGAAGGGTTCTGTTTTTTCATCTCTTAAAATAGAGAGTTTATGCTCTATTAAAGGATGGTTAATGACATGGACATTCATCTATTTTAGCTCCTCATCAATGATGTCTTGTAATTTTACTTTATAGGCTTCAATATCAAAATCTTTGATTTTTGCGACACCATCTTTGATAGCCGCTTCCGCAACCGCAGCAGAAATCCATACAAATACTCTTCTATCAAATGGTTTTGGGATGATGTAATTAATACCAAATTCTGGATTTTCACCAGGATAAGCCGCTTTAACATACTCAGGCACTTCTTCTTTAGCCAGTTTTGCCATAGCCACCGCTGCTGCCATTTTCATGCCCTCAGTGACTTTAGTCGCTCTGACATCAAGTGCGCCTCTAAAGATGAAAGGGAAGCCTAAAACATTATTCACTTGGTTAGGATAATCACTTCTTCCTGTTCCCATCATAACATCGTTTCTAACGGAATGAACTTCTTCTGGTAAAATTTCTGGTGTCGGGTTAGCCAATGCAAAAATAATCGGATAAGGATTCATAGAAAGCACCATCTCTTTAGAAACAACGCCTGGAGCTGAAAGCCCTAGGAACATGTCTGAACCTTTCATCGCATCTTCGAGTGTTCTATCACTGGTTTCGATAGCAAATTCTGCTTTGTATTTGTTCAAATCAGTTCTACCTGAGTGAATAACACCTTTGGTATCAATCATCACGATATGTTTTGCACCTAAGAGCCTGTACATTTTTGCACATGCGATGCCGGCAGCGCCTGCACCTGAGACGACTATTTTCATATCTTCAATTTTTTTACCACTAATTTCAAGCGCATTGATAAGTCCAGCTGAAGTAATCATTGCCGTTCCGTGTTGGTCATCATGCATGACAGGAATATCAACACATGCTTGAAGTTTTTCTTCGATATCAAAACATTTTGGTGCTTTGATATCTTCTAGGTTAATACCGCCAAAAGTTGGGGCAAGTGCTTTACAAATAGCCACGATTTTATCCGCATCATGCTCATCAAGCTCAATATCAAACGCATCTACATCTGCAAATTTTTTAAATAAAACAGCCTTACCTTCCATAACAGGCTTTCCTGCAACGGCTCCAATGTCACCAAGTCCAAGTACGGCAGTACCATCTGTAATAACAGCAACTAAATTGCCTTTATTGGTATATTTGTAGGCTAATTCATTGTCTTTTTCAATTTCTAAACAAGGATGTGCGACACCTGGTGTGTACGCCATAGATAAATCTCTTGCCGTATCACAAACTGTTTTGATATTGATAGAAGTTTTTCCACCATGGTGATATACTAAAGACTCTTCTTTAGTTACTTTTCCTTTATGACTCAACACGAACTCCTTGAATTAAATTTTGTATTCTTTTGATTACTTCGTTATAACCGACGATTGAGAGAACTTCAAAGACTGAGGGGCTGACACTATTTCCCACCATAGCAATACGAAGAGATTGTGCTATATCTTTAAGTTTTAGTCCTTTTTCTTCTAAAAATGCTTTGGTAAATTCCTCAAACTCACTGGCTTCACTCATCATTCCTTTAGCGATTAAAACAGCTAGATAGTCTTCTAAAACAGCCATGGCCTCTTTGGTTAAAAATTTCTCAACTGCTTTCTCATCATAACTTTGTGGTGCATCTAAAATTTGTTGCACTTGAGATGCAAATTCTTTGAGTGTTTTTGCACGATCCCGAATTGCATCAACCAACACTTCTTTTCTTACATGTAAGCCAATATCCACACCAAAATACTTTAATTCTTCGATAATTCTTTCATATGGCATGGTTTTGATGTAATGGGCATTGAGCCATAACAGTTTCTCTTTATTGTAAGCTGACGCTGATTTATTGATGTCTGTTGGGTCAAACCATTCTTGCATCTCTTGGAGTGAGAAAATCTCTTGGTCACCATGACTCCAACCTAAACGAATCAAAAAGTTAAGCAAAGTCTCTGGCAAATATCCCTCTTTTTGATACTCCATCACATCCGTTGCACCATCGCGCTTAGAGAGTTTTTTGCCCTCAGGATTAAGAATCATCGGGACATGGTGAAAGCGAGGAACACTAAACCCCAATGCGTTATAAACGACGATTTGTTTAGGCGTATTTGAAAGGTGGTCATCGCCTCTGATAACATCGGTAACTTCCATTAGCGCATCATCAATGGTAACAACAAAATTGTAAGTAGGAACCCCATCACTTCGTGCGATGATAAAGTCGTCTAGCATATCTTTAGCATTAAAAACAACTTCGCCTTTCACCCCATCCACAAAACTAATTTGTCCATCAATGGGAGCTTTAATACGAATAACAGGCTCAATTCCCAAAGGTGCAGTGCCCGTAAAATCACGATACCTTCCATCATAACGCGTGCGCTCTTTTTTAGCCATTTGCTCAGCTCTAAGTGCATCAAGCTCTTCTTTGCTCATATAACATTTATACGCTTTGCCCTCGTCAAGAAGCTTTTGGACATAGGTTTTGTACAAATCAAATCGCTCAGATTGGTAAAGTATCTCGCCATCATGCGAAAGTCCAACCCACTTAAAAGCTTCAACGATAGCATCAGCAGCCTCTTTTGAATTTCGCGCCAAATCCGTATCTTCAATACGAAGTAAAAATTTTCCATTATTTTTTCGTGCCCAAAGATAGCTATAAATAGCCGTTCTAAGTCCTCCGATATGAAGATATCCAGTAGGACTTGGGGCAAAGCGAGTAACAATCATTTCGTGCCTTATTTTTCAAGTTATGTATAAATTATGTATCATTTTGTTACGCTCAAAATAGAAAACGACATTTTTTTGACACAAACAATACTTTTTAATTTTTTTTGCGTAAAAAAATGTTATGATTCTGAGCTTCTATTTTTAATACGAAATGATTATATATATAATTTTCTTAAAACAAAGGACTATTGATGAAGATAAAATTCAAATTGTTAAGTTTAGTAACACTAAGTACTGCCCTCCTCTTTTCGTCTGCAAATGCAGGAACCGTAGATGGTGTTTCACTGATTATTAACAAAGAACCCATCACACTTTATGATGTTTTCAAATACTCTAATCGCTTCAATATTTCTAAAAAAGAGGCTCTTGATATCTTAGTAAGACAAAAACTTGAAGATTCTGAAATTAAAAAACAAAACATTAGTGTAGATGTCTTTGAAGTTGACCAATACATCGAAAATCTTGCAATTAGTAATAAAATGAACCAATATGATTTTTTAGCAATGATTCAATCTAAAAACATTGAAATTGCTGAATACAAAGAAGATGTAAAAAGTAAAATCAAAAGAGAAAAACTCTATAAAAAAATTGTGAGCACAAAAATGCAACAATTAGGCGAATCTGAACTTCAAGCTTATTACAATGAAAATGCAGGTGAATTTTCACAAGCTGCTTCTTTTGATGTTACCGTCTACACCAGCCCTAGCCAAGAAGCTTTAGTGGCTATTCAAAACAACCCGATGAGCGTTGCAAGTAATGTAGAACTCAAAGATACTACCATTGAAGCGACTAAAGTAGACCCAAAACTTGCCTTTATGCTTAACGCAACACCCAACGGTAAATTCTCATCCATTGTTAGATCAGACCCCAACTT
Organism: Sulfurospirillaceae bacterium; assembly: GCA_028705785.1. Lineage (GTDB taxonomy): Bacteria > Campylobacterota > Campylobacteria > Campylobacterales > Sulfurospirillaceae > Sulfurospirillum. The sequence continues at coordinate 18,276 of JAQWCT010000018.1, forward strand.
TGTAATGTTTTTTATCAAAAATAAAAATGATGTGAAAAGTGTCGCCTTTGCAGATGCTAAAAATTATATCTATGCTAAGCTAGCTGAGGGAAAAGAGCAAAAAGCCATTGAAGAGTTTTTTGAAAAGTTAAAGTCTTCTGCTAACATTCAAGTTATCAGAGCGCCATAAGGCTTACATGTAAAGGTCGCAAAGCGACCTTTACTATTTAATAGCGAGATAAATAATTTGTATCGAATTTGTTTTCGATAAAGTCTTCGTTATCCATCATATTGAGATGAAAATCC
>JAQWCT010000209.1:0-517 GCA_028705785.1 Sulfurospirillaceae bacterium
TCGCACTGATGAGCAATGAGTTAATTTTATGGGATATTGCTCTAGGTAAAGAGCTGTACATCACCCAACCCAATCCCTCACATTTTAGTGATTTTGCTTTCAATGAAAACAAAACCATTGTGGCAAGTTCATGTGAATCAGGCGAAATTACACTCAGTGATGTAAGCACTGGCAAAACCATCAAAGTTTTGAGTAATGGCAATGTCGACAATGTCTATAAAGTAGACTTTAAAAATGGTAAGGTACTGTGCGCAGGACAAGATAGAAGAGGCATCGTTTATGATGTTAAAAGTGGAAAGTTTGACCGTTTTGATGCTAGTTTTCTCATCTATGCAGGAGCTCTCAGCCCTTCTTCAAAACTAGGCGCTTTTGCTTTTAATGAACAAAATGATATTGTGATTTTCGACCTTGAACAAAAGACAAAGTTGCATACGCTAAGCGGACAAAAAAGTACACTCAACACGATTGTTTTTGCGAGTGAAAAAGAGTTGGTGAGTGGCAGTGATGATAAATTTAT
>JAQWCT010000209.1:527-4424 GCA_028705785.1 Sulfurospirillaceae bacterium
TAATAATTTGGAGGCTACCTTGAATATTTCAAGTATCGTAATACAAGCAAAATCGTTACATGTAGAAGAAATTGTGGAAGTGTGTAAAAAAAGTGACTTTTGCGATTATCATTTCCATGACACAGAAAAAGGTAAGATTATCGTGACAGTTGAGGGGGAAGGTATCGGTGAAGAGATGGAAAAAATGAAACTGATTCAAGCCATACCTCATGTGATTTGTGCTGATATGATGATGGCGTATAGTGAAGATGAACTTGACGCAGAGCGTGAAAAACTGGTCAATTCACCCGATGTCCCTCATGTTTTGAATGATGAGAATATCAACCTTAAAGACATCACTTATTATGGTGATTTGAAAAAGAAAATCAACTAAAGGGAAGTCATGAAAACGACCTATCAAATGTTTGTGGAGACGGCTGTACCACACAATCAACTTATTATTTCACGGACTAATTTGCAAGGTATTATCACCTATGCCAATGAAACTTTTGCAGATATTTCTGGGTATAGCGTAGCGGAGTTGGTAGGTCAGCCTCATAACATCGTCAGACACCCTGATATGCCAAAATCTATTTTTAGTGAAGTATGGAAAACACTCCAAAATGAGGAAATTTGGCGAGGCTATGTAAAAAACCTTCGTAAAGATGGCGGTTACTATTGGGTTTATGCTGAGATATCAGGCGTGTACAAAGATAACCAACTCATCGAGTACAAATCAATGCGTTCTCCCATAGAAGATGAGATGAAAATAACGATGCAAAACACCTATGATGCGCTTAAAAAAGAAGAAGAGGGGCTGTGTCGTGCCGTTATTTACCTTTCTTGTGACACCATTTTGAAAGTTCAAAAACTTGCCATTGATGAGAAAAAAGGTGAAGATGAGGTTATTAATTCTATTTTGAACGACACACTTTTTTAAAATCCCCATTGCATTAGCAACTTCAAGGATAAAATATTGGCATGGCTTTATATTTTATCCCTATTATTAATTTAACATTAAATTAACACTCTTATGTTATCGTTCCTGAATTAAAAATATTATTTTAAAATTTTAGTAGCATTTTATATTTGGAGCTTACCCGCGTCGACCTGAGAATCTAAAACGGGTAAGCCTAGCATCGCAGTGCAATGCGTAGTTATTCTACTCAATATTGCCTTAAAAGCAATATAGTACTACTCCTTTTACTGCGTTAAGTGTCACACAATTATTACAGTCATAACAACTATTTCCAAAGGCTAACTAAGTCCTTGTACTATTTGCCTGCTTGCATCTATGTCAATTTAATTGTCACAGTTCAAGGCTTAGTCTGTCTTCGTAAATAGTTGTTAAAATCTTAAGGAGGTGTTAAGTGGAATACATTGGATTATATCCTCTATTCTATTTTCCAGAAATTGGTTCAGCTTGGCTGATGGGTATCACGGGTACTATCCATATTATGGCGTCGCATACATCGGTTGGTGCGGCTTTATTGTTTGCTTTTCTAGCACACAAAGCCTATAAGGAAGATAGACCAGAATTATATGAATACATGCGCAAATATGGTATGTTTTTATTAATTTTCTCTTATGTTGTTGGCTCAATTACGGGTCCTGGTATTTGGAACACTGCTACGGTTGCTAGTCCTCGTGGCATTAGTGCTCTAATACATAACTTTGTTTGGGTCTGGGCAACTGAATGGGTCTTCTTTATTGTCGAGGTTATCGGCGTATTTGTATTGGTTTATACCATTGGTAAAATCGATAGAAAAACCCATCTTAAACTGACTTATATGTTTGCTCTCGCTTCCGTCTCAACACTGTTCCTCATCATTGGTATCATCAGCTTTATGATGTGGCCAGGTACTGATGTATGGTATCAAACAGGTTCAGCAAGCGATGCTTTCTTTGGTATTAACACATTCCCACATATGTTTATTCGTATCGGTTTTATGATTGTTATGTCAGCGGTGGTTGGTTTTGTGATTGCTGGCAATTTAAAAGAACCTGCACTCAAAAGCGAGCTTATTCGAAAACTTGCTGTGATTGGTATGATCGGTGGGGTTTTGATTCTTATGAGCTTTCTTTGGTATGTCCAAACATTACCACAAAGTGCGTTAGATCTTTTCCATACGGTATTGTGGCCACTTAATGGAACCAGTAGAATTATTACTGTTGCCATTATTGCGGCATATCTCTTATTAGCTTTTGCACTTCCTCGTATTATTAATGTGCCTTTCGCAGCAGGAATGCTTGCAGTTGTTTTGGTACTTGGTATTTGGCCAGGTGAAAAAATGCGTGAAAGTATGCGTAAACCTTTCGTTGCAGGTAGATATGTTTATAGTAACCAAATGATTGGACGAGATGTCCCTGGTAAACATATCAAATCTGAAATGGCTATTATTGCTGAAAAAGGTTTGCTCACAGTAAGTCCATTTATTCCTGATAGACTTCGCACTATTACCCCTGAAAATCAACTTGAAGCAGGAAAACTTATCGCTAAATTAGCGTGTTCAAACTGTCATTCACTTGAAAAAGGCGCTGCGTATAGACCATTGCCAGATCGATTCCCTGGACAAGATGCACAGACGATAGAATTTGTCCTTACAGATGTGGTCGCTGCAGGCGTGCGTAGTTATATACCACCTATTAAACTACCAGAACATGAAACAAAAGCATTAGCAGCTTGGCTTGCTACACAAAATTAGGAGGAGAAAACTATGGATATGGGTCTTATATTAAATACGCTTCGTGATCCCGCTGGCGTACCGTTTTATCCTATTGTCTTTCAAGCGTTATACATCCTAACATGGGCATTACACATAGCCTTTGTTCTACTCACTTTGGGTGGCATGGTTGTTTCAATTGTTGGACATATGAAAAAAAGTATTGATGATAACTGGAAACTTCTTGAGTCTCATATGATTCAAGTTTCAAAAATAAGCGTCTCTATGCTTATTGTATTAGGTGTTGCACCTTTACTCTTTACACAAGTTATTTATGATCCAAACTGGTATGTAACCAATACTTTATCAGGTCTTTGGGTTGTAGGCTTTATTTATATCATGCTTGCAGGTTATTCTATGTTGTATTGGTTTTATTATGCCAATAAAAACAACTCATCTATTGCTGGTGTTGTAGGTATTGTATCTCTTTTATTATTGGTTTTTGCAGGTGTTTTAATGCATGCATTTGCCCATGAATCGATACAAGTAGACCAATGGATGAACTGGTATGCTCCAAATGGCATTATCGATAATTCAGGTACAAATCTTCATATCGATGTGGTAAGACTCGCATTTATGGTAAGTCTTTCAGCGCCAGTTGTTGGAATATTCTTGCTTAACTATGCAGATTATTTTTCAAAACGAGATGACTATTCGGTAGATTATATTGCGTTTGCTCGTAATCTTGGTAAAAAAATCACGATTGGTGGATTGCTTGTCAGTGCAGTACTCTTTGTATTGTGGACATTTACACTCAATATGTTGTTTAATCCGTTGGTTATCGCTATTGTTGTTTTTGTACTTCTTTTATTGGCTATGGCAATCAAAGGAAGCAACAGTTATGTTATGACTTTGGTATTAGTTGTGGCAGCACTATTGATTTCAACGCTTCGTGAAGTGATTCGTATGAATATTATGAGCAAATACGGCTATACCATCTACGAATATCCAATGAATATAGATTGGCCATCTGTCATTATGTTCTTGGCTACTTTTGTAGGCGTTGGCTTTACTGCTGTTGGCTTTATGCTTACACTTTCATGGAGAGCTGGACGAACCAAAGGCGTTTATACAGCGGACGGTACGGTGACAAAACTTGCCAATGCTACGGTCACTATTACGGTTCTTTGGGTTGCTATATTTTTAGGATGGGGCATTATCGCTGTCTTTAAAAACTTTCTCTAATATTTCAAGG
>JAQWCT010000210.1 GCA_028705785.1 Sulfurospirillaceae bacterium
CGATCTGGAATAACGGCATAGGCATTGTGATTGACCTCGATGAAACAGTGCTCATCTTCTGTTTTAGAAGTGAGTTTGCCCTCTTCTATCATTGCTTCAATGGTAGAAATTTCCAACCCAACAAGTTTGCTAAATTCTTCAATTTCTAACCATGTTTGCATTTTTATTCCCTTTTATATAATGACTTCTATTCCCATAGAATCTGTTTCGACTTTCTTAGCTTTTAAGATTTTATCTTCTCTGAGCTTTGCGCTAAGTTCTTCATCGCCAATTGCCAATATTTGCATCGCAAGATATGCACTATTCACAGCTCCTGCTGAACCGATAGCAACTGTTGCGACAGGCATACCTCCTGGCATCTGAACCGTACTTAAGAGTGCGTCCATACCTTCCATAACGCCACCTTTCATTGGAACTCCGATGACTGGTTTCGTGGTTAGAGAGGACACAACACCTGCAAGATGTGCCGCCATACCTGCTGCACAGATAAAGACCTTAGCCCCTTTAGCTTCGGCATTTTTAACATACTCGTGGGTTCGAGCAGGGCTTCGGTGAGCGGATGAAACAATCAGCTCATACATCACGCTAAATTTTTCCAATGTCTTAGCACACTCTTCCATGACACCGTAATCACTCTTACTTCCCATTATAATAGAAACGAATTTCATTGTTATCCTTTAAATCTTTGCTCTTAAAAATGTGAATGCAGGAAGAGAGATGGGAAGAACAATAGCATTAGTATTGCCACTGTGTATCTCCTCATAACTTTTCCCTGATTCGGTTTTTAGCTCGTTAAACATGATGGTCCAAGAACCTTCTTTTTGTGCAATGGTGCCTATGGTATTGGAAGTCTCCACAACCTCACAACCCATCCGCGGTAAAACCAATTCATAGCTTACATGTAAGCTTATTTTATCTTTGCAAAGACACGATTTTCCATCTTCATTGACTTGTGCAATGACTTGATGTGTCCCCTCGCTGATAGAGTCTTGTAAATTTTGCGTATCTTGTTTTTCATAAGGACGATTAACCAAATAACCCTCACTAAAACCTCTATTTTTGGTGGTGTCTAGCTCTTTCGTATATTTGGTAGCATCAAATGAATGTGCGTAATAATCATCAATCGCTTGTCTGTAAGTTTTAGTCGTCAAGCCCACATAATAAGCACTTTTTGTACGCCCCTCAATTTTAAGTGAATCAATAATCCCCGCATCTAAGATATCTTTGACATGGGCACTTAAATTGAGGTCTTTTGCATTCATGATATGCGTACCCTCTTCACTCTCTTCAATTTTAAAAAGTGTTCCGCTCTCTTCGTTTTGAGCATAAAGCGTATAGGGGAAACGACAGTCATTGGCACAACTTCCACGATTTGACACACGTCCACTTTGGAGTGAACTTATCAAACATCGTCCACTATAAGCAAAACACATAGAGCCATGCACAAAAATTTCTATCTCAAGATTGGGCAATTTTGCTTTAATCTGCTCCAAATCTTTCAAACTCACTTCGCGTGCAGCGATGATACGACTCACACCCAACTCATAATAGACCTCAGCATCCAAATAACTCAAAACATTCGCTTGGGTGGAGAGATGAATAGGAATGTGTGGCGCAATTCTTTTAGCCAGTTTAATAACCCCAGGGGCTGCTACAATAAAGGCATCAGGATTCATCTTTGCCACGCGTTCAATATGCTTTTCTAACAAAGCAATCTGCGCGTTAAAAGGAAATCCATTAATCGTTACATACAGTTTTTTACCCAAAGAGTGCGTATAATTAATAGCTTCTTCAAAACTCTCATAGGTAAATTCTTTGCCGGACCTGATACGAAGTGAAAAGTGACTCACTCCTGCATAAACTGCGTCAGCACCGTATGCTAACGCAATTTTTAGTTTTTCAAAATTTCCAGCAGGGGAAAGTAGTTCGACTTTATGCACCTATTTTTTTCCTAAACTAGCTATTAGCGCCTCGATATCTTCACTCGTAACCACATCTTCCGTTGTTTCATCACCATGGATATGTACCGCTGAACCAACGCGTTTAGAGTCATCTTTAGAACCTTCAAAGAGTGCACTCATATATTTAGAAAGAGCACGCATAACATTGATAACTCGCTCAATTTTTTGTCTATGAATATCTTGATACTGCATAATATCCATCGTCATCATAATCTCATCTTCAGCCATTTGGGCATTCATTAAAAGATCTTCAACTTTGTCTTTCATCGATTTATTTTCATCCAAAGCCACTTGAAACTGTTCAATTTTAGGAAATTTTTCTACCAGTGTTTGAAATAATGAGATATTGCCTTCAATCAATTTAATGACATCTTTCGCGTTTTCCTCAGCACTGACCATAAAAGCATTAACTGTTTCAAGTTTATCAAACACCTGACCCGCTTTGATTTCAGAATCTTTGGTCACATCATCAAGTTGATGTACCATCTTATGGTCATCCGTAGGCGGTGGTGGGGGCCAAGACATTGTTGCTGAAGCTTTGTATTCATTCATCATTTTTTGTGTTTTTTCTTCATGAGTAGGCTCTTCGTCCAAAGAGTCCTCGACAAGGATGTCATCTTCTACTTCCGCTTCTTCTTCCTCCAAGTCACTCTCTTCTATTTTTGGCTCGTCGTGAGCATCTTCTTGCACATCTTCCAAATCACCCGCCATCAAAGCATCCAGTTCTTCTTGAGTCATCCACATCTCCTAAAAGTGACAAATTATGGTCTATTATATATAACTTTTTATATAATTTTACTTTAACAAGATTTGATAGGAGATGAAAATGCTTATAGACCTTCACAATCACACTGCTTTGTGTCGTCATGCAAGTGGAACTATCGAAGAGTATATCCAAACGGCAATCACTCAAAAAATAGATATTTTTGGCTTTTCAGACCATGCACCTATGAATTTTGATACCTATAGAATGCGTTTTGATGAGATGGATATTTATGAAGCCAAAGTCTTACATGTAAAGGAAAAATATACTGGACAAATTGACATTTTACTGGGTTACGAAGTTGATTTTTTAGAAGGGTATATTGACCAAAGTGTGCTGGAGAGAAAAGTAGATTATTTGATTGGCTCAGTCCATTATCTCGGTAATTGGGGTTTTGATAATCCTGAATATATAGGAGAATACAAGGGTAAAAATATAGATGATATTTGGCAAACATACTTTGATGCTATTGAAAAATTAGCAAAAAGTAAGCTATTTGATATTGTTGGACATCTTGATTTAATTAAAATTTTTAATTATCTTCCACAAAAAGATGTTCGACTCCTTGCAAAAGATGCCTTGAACGCCATTAAAGATGCCAATATGGTCGTTGAAATTAATGCAGCAGGACTTCGTAAACCCATCGGTGAGCAGTATCCTAGTAGCACGCTTATCGAAATGATGGCAGAACTTGATATCCCCATTTCATTTGGTTCAGATGCACATGAAATAGGACATATTGGGTTCAAAAAAGAAGAGATAAGAGCATTTGCCAAAAGTTATGGGTATAAAAAATGTGCAACTTTCAAAAACAGAGAACGGATGTTGGTTAATTTTTAATCATTCATCTCAGTGTTTTTTTTGATGCGTTCTGATAAAATACTAAAAATTTAAATCTAGGAGTAATACATGGGTAAATTTGTTAACAGTGTTGAAGAATTTTTTACATACTGCACTGAAAATGAAGTTGAATTTGTTGATTTTCGTTTTACGGACATGAAAGGAACATGGCATCATCTTACCTATACAATGGAAGCTATTAGCGCAGACTCTTTTGCCAATGGTATCCCTTTTGATGGTTCATCTATCGATGCTTGGCAACCAATTAATAAATCAGATATGCTACTTAAACCAGAAGCTGAAACAGCATTTTTAGATCCATTTACAGCTGATGCAACCATTGTTGTCTTCTGTGATGTTTTTGATATTTACAAAGGTGAATTATACGAGAAATGTCCAAGAAGTATCGCTAAAAAAACTTTGGGATACCTTGCAAAAACAGGTCTTGGTGATGTTGCTTACTTTGGACCTGAAAATGAATTTTTTGTCTTTGATGATGTAAAAATTAGAGATGAAATCAACTGCTCTTATTACGAAGTAGATTCTGAAGAAGGTGGCTGGAATAGTGGTAAAAGCTATCCTGATGGCTATAACACAGGTCATAGACCAGGCACAAAAGGTGGTTACTTCCCAGTACAACCTATTGATTCAATGGTAGATTTAAGAGCTGAAATGGTTCAAATTTTAAAACAAATTGGTCTTGAAATCTTTGTTGTTCACCACGAAGTTGCACAAGGACAAGGCGAAATCGGTGTTAAATTTGGAACACTTATCGAAGCTGCTGATAATGTTCAAAAATATAAATATGTTGTTAAAATGGTTGCACATCTTAATGGTAAAACAGCTACTTTCAT
>JAQWCT010000211.1 GCA_028705785.1 Sulfurospirillaceae bacterium
CTCATTTTTGGCTACATGTAAGACTTGTTCAAGATTGGTTAAAAGACGATTTTTATCGCCTCCAAACTTTGTTTCTATCAAAATATCTGAAACAGGAATGGAAAGGTCAACCGCGGTCACTCCACATTTTAATGAAGCTTCTAAGTCACTCATCGTTGCTCGATTCCAGCTCATGATACGAAGTGGTAAATCAAGGGCTAAAATCTCTTTAATGTCAGCTTGCTCTTTTTCCCCCATCGCAGGAATGCCCACTTCAAGTTCATCGGCTCCTGCTTGGTATAAAGCTGTGGCTATAGCAATTTTCTCCCCAGTATTAAACGCTACAAAAGGGGCTTGTTCGCCATCTCTGAGCGTTGTATCGTTGATAATCATTTGAATAAGCCTGATGAAAAGAAATGTTTTCGCACTCCTTTAAGGACAGATACTTCGATAGGTTGGTCTGCAAAACTCTCGTCACTTAAAAGGTTGATGCTTTTAAGCTCTGCTTCTGGGCATTCTCCTATCTTTTGTGTCAAAAGCAAATCACAATCTTTTAAAACTTCTTTTATTTCATCGATAGGATAGCTTCCATCACAACCATCAGGTCCCATACAATAAGACTTTTCGACTTTCCTATGCATGATAAACTTGATGCCAAGGTCGCCTGCTTCATAGATTAAAAACTCCTTGGCATTTCCAAAGTGGCAATTAACCAGTCCATCACCTTTGGTGGTAATCGCAACGAGTTTTGTGATACCTTTACTGCTTAGTTCTTCTTTGGTCGCTTGTTCTTGGTTGATTTTGCCATTGGCAGCTTTGAGTGCTCTTCTCCATGTCTCGATATTGGCATGGGTTCTCACGCGTTGGTTGAGATTGTAATGTTCTTCTAATTCCTCAAAGCTTTTTTCGCTAAAGCTATTTTTACTAAATTCATCTGATCTATCTTCACCTAAAAGTCCAACAGCATCCGCTCGACATTGGCGACAGTGGCGCATCAATTTGACATCGATACCACATTTTTCTTGCGCATTCATGACTTGTTTACTGGTTGCACTTTTAACGCCATCAAGCCCAAATTTAGTTCCAAATTCTGGCTTAGAGATGATAGGCATAATGTTAAAGATAAAAACACCCAATTCTTTGATTTTTTTAGCAACATTGGGGAGTTCATTGTCATTGATACCGGGAATAAGTACAGCATTGACTTTGACTAAGATGCCTCTAGAAATAAGGAGTTTGATGCCCTCAATTTGCTTTTGAAGTAAAAGTTTAGCACCTTCAACGCCACGGTAGCGTTTGTGATTATAAAAAACCCAAGGATAGATTTTAGCGCCTATCTCACCACTTTCATCTACGGTATTGAGCGTGACGGTGACATGTTCTATGTTGTATTGTGCGATTTCATCGATGTGGTCACTGATTTTTAGACCATTGGTGGATAGACATAGTTTGACATCTGGTGCATATTGTTTGAGGAGTCTAAAGGTTTCAAAAGTTTGCTTAGGATTAGCCAGTCCATCACCCGGTCCTGCGATGCCTACAACGCTAAGTTGCGGTACAAGTCCTCCTACATGTAAGACTTTTTTGACGGCTTCTTCGGGTGTCATTTTATAGCTTGTAACCCCTGGGCGACTTTCATTTGAACAGTCGTATTTTCTGTTACAGTAGTTGCATTGGATGTTACACGCTGGAGCTACAGCAACATGAATCCTTGCATAGTGTTGGTGTGCATCTTGAGAGTAACAAGGATGGTTGTTGATCTTTTCTAAGATGTCAGCATGTAAATCACTAGGTGTTTTTGTTGAGGTAGCAGAACAGCTCATAACCAATCCTTTTTGTTTTCTTGCAATACAATTTGCACAAAGCGTTCCATAGAAAATAAGAGAGTTGTAAGCGTTATAGGTATAAACTAATAACATTCTAAGGCTTGGTTATCATAATGAAAAAAACACTCGTCAATTACTATCTTTTATTAACACTTTTTTTTACGATAGCTGTTATTTTAGTGGTAACTTCTGTTTATATTAAAACTCAACAAGATATTTTTATTCGCAATACCCAAGATTTGAAAGAAAGCGTTTTAGAAAATTATAAGGCAGAACTCAAAAATAGAGTTGAAATCATCGAGCAATATATTGATTATAAAAAATCAACAACTGAGCAAAGACTTAGAGATGCTATCAGTCTTAAGGTTAATGAAGCCTATAAAATTGCACAAAGCATTTATCTCAACAACAAAGCAACGATGAGTGAAGAAAATATTAAAAAGCTTATTGTAGAAACACTTCGACATGTACGATTTAATGAAGGTCGTGGATATTATTTTATCGATACACTTGATGGTGATTGTGTTCTTTTCCCCACCAACCCTACAGAAGAGGGTAAAAATATACTGCATTATCAAGATACCAACCAAAAGTATGTTATCAATGATTTTATACAAATAGTCCAAAACCAACAAGAAGGATTTAGTGAATATTTTACCTATCAGCCTCAAAAAGATAAAGGGCGCTATAAAAAAATAGCTTTTGTCAAATTTTTTGAGACTTTTAACTGGATTATTGGAACCGGAGAATATCTTGATAATGTGGAAGATGATATTAAACAAGAGCTTGCCCTAGAGCTTTCACAGTATCGGATTGATCAAAACACCAGTTATTTCAGTGTTTTTGAAGTACATAATTTTCAAGGAGGTGATGACTTTGCATCTCTACTGGTCAATCCTAATCTTAAAAATAAGAGTGATGCTAAAAAAATAAGTACGAATGTTAAAGATATTGATGGTTTTCATTATAGGCAAGATGCGCTTAACAAGATTATTCAAAATGGTGATGGTTTTGTTTTCCATAAATTGAAGAAAATAAATTCTGATGCTATTGGTTCAGAGCTTAGTTATTTTAAATTGATGAAACATTGGAATTGGGTTATTAGTACATCCAAAGAACTTGATAGTCTTGAGTTGATTGTAGGTGAGCGTGAACAGAAAATTCAAGAAAAAGTATCTGAAAATATTCGTTATGCCAGTTTACTTTTTATTATTGTATTTGTTCTACTACTTATATTTTCGGTTTTTATTTCCAAAAAAATTAAGCATGACATGGGTGTTATGACCCACTTTTTAAAATTAGCCTCTTTCGACAAAACAGAAATTGATACACAAAGGTTTAAAATTGAGGAGTTTAAACAACTCTCTATTTATGCTAATGCAATGATTAAGGAAATTAAATCACAGCATCAAGACCTATCAGAAATCAACGAAAATCTTGAATATAAAGTCTATACAAAAACCAAAGAATTACAAAGTCTTAATTTCTCTTTGGAAACTAAAAATAAAGAGCTAGAGAAAAACTATTTTACCGATACTTTAACCAAACTTCCCAATCGTAATATGTTTACCAAAGATCTTACTTTTATCTCCTTTCCTCAAGTCTTTTTACTTGATATTGATGGATTTAAAAACATCAATGATTTCTATGGCACGGTCGTTGGAGATATCGTTTTGGTGGAGTTTTCTGATTTTATTGGGGATATTGGAGAACAATATGACCTTAAGGTCTATCGTCTAAGTTCTGATGAGTTTATCATGCAGTGTGACAGGATTTTTGAGCCTTCCTTTTTACAGATGATGCTTCAAGATATGAATACAAAACTTGCTAAAAAATATTTTAATACCAATGAAAAAGACTTTCAACTCCAAATCAATGTTACTTGTGGTGTTGCATTTGGGAAAAATAATTTACTGGAAAAAGCTGATATTGCTTTAAATTTTGCGAAAAAGAAAAAACTTGCTTATGCCATTTTCAACGAAGATGATCCCATAATGAATACACACAAAAACAATATTTATTGGCGACAAAAGCTCCAAAATGCTATACAAAATGATGCTATTGTTCCTTATTATCAAGAGATTATTAATATTAACGATAGAGAGACCAAAAAGTATGAGTGTTTGATGCGATTGGTTGAAGAAGATAAAGTGATATCGCCGTATCTTTTTTTAGAAGTGGCTAAAGAAACCAAACTATACCACAAACTTACACGAATTATGATTCAAAAGAGTTTTCAAGAATTTGCTGATAAAGAGGCTTCTTTTTCATTGAATATTTCACTTTTAGATATTGAAAATAGCACTACGAGAGAATTTTTGAAAGATAAAATTAATGAATTCAATATCGGGCATAGGCTTATTTTAGAACTTTTGGAGTCAGAAGAAATTATTACGAGTGAAAAGTTTTTACCTTTTGTAGAAGAGATGCGTTCCTTAGGTGTGCGATTTGCTTTAGATGATTTTGGAAGTGGGTATTCTAACTTTTCATTTGTGCTTCAAATGCATCCTTACTTTGTCAAAATAGATGGTTCGTTAATCAAAAATATTATCACAGATAAAAACTCTTATATCGTAGTTCAGGCCATTGTTGCTTTTGCCAAA
>JAQWCT010000212.1 GCA_028705785.1 Sulfurospirillaceae bacterium
TGATAGGCTCACCCGAACGATTGGCGCTGGTTGCTACGATGGGATGAAGACGATACTTAAAAAGCATTACATGAAAAGGTGTGTAAGGCAAGAAAACACCTAGTCTATCGATATGCGGAGCAATAAAACTGCTGATTGAAGAAATAAGTTTATTGCGTTTTAACAAGACAATGGGTCGTAATAAAGAAGTGATTTCTTTTAATTCCGCTTCTTGCATCTCGCATTCACAAACAATAGCATCGATGGATGGAAACATAATGGCAAAAGGTTTGGTAGGTCTATTTTTTCGTTTCCGAAGTTCTAAAACAGCTTTATCACACGAAGCATCACACATCAGGTGAAAACCACCCATGCCTTTCATCGCAACGATATTTCCCTCATTAATAAGCGTGGCAAGCTTTTCTATGGCTTCTTGATTATAAGCCAAAACTTCACCATTGATATTTTTAAGTTCAAGCGTTGGCCCACACTTTGCACAGCTGATGGGTTGCGCGTGATAGCGTCTATTGAGAGGATTATCGTACTCGCTTTGACATGCTTCGCACATAGCAAAAGGTGCCATTGAAGTGTTGGGTCTATCGTATGGCACCGTTTTTACGATGGAATAGCGAGGTCCACAATTGGTGCAATTGATAAAAAAATAATCATGGCGTCTATTGAGAGGATTTTCAAGCTCACTCAAACATTCCGCACACAGCGACATATCTGGTGAAACAAGAGAGTATTTTGAAGTCGTGCTATCACTTTGGTGTATTTCAAAAGCGTCATAATTGACCAAAGGCAGTTCTTCTTTGGCGATAAAATCAATGCGTGCAAGCGGAGGAAGCTCTTTTTTAAGTGCCATTTCAAAATTATCAAGCGTATCTTTTAAACCTTCTATGTCGATAATAACACCTAAAGCATTGTTTAAAACATACCCTTTTAATCCAAATCGCACACCCAAACCATAGACAAAGGGTCGAAAACCGACCCCTTGAACAATGCCCTCAACACGAAAGAGACATCTTTGCTTATGCTTCAATAGGCAATTCCCGATTAAGACATATCGTGTGATTAGGTTTGATATTTTGACAACTAAGCTCAGTTAACCTTCGATAACCAAAAAGTGAACCCCCTAGTGCAATTTTTTCATTATGAAGATTTTCTTTATAAAAATCTGCCATATCTGAGAAAAAATAACCTAAACTTTCCATATAGCCAAAACTTATGGTTGTATCATCAATACCTGCAAGTTTAAAACTCATTCCGCTTCGGATACATTTTAGAGCGTTAAAATCAGAAATCAGTGCTTCTTCATTCAGTAAGAAATAGTCAATTCTTGGACCTTTTTTTCCACCAAAATTTTCAGCATTCTCAATCAAAACCTCTGCGCCACTTTCAAAGTCTTTGCTTAATCCTAAGATAATAGAGACGATTTTCCAAAGTGTATAGATACTTTGTGGCGCATTTTGTGGAATCTTTGTGGAGAGTGCATGGGCAAAAATATCTGGGAAACTATTTTTATAATTTTCCATCATTTTTGGACCACTCTTACCACTTTTTTCAATTTCGTCAAAGATAGCTTCAAAGGAACTGGGTAACTTAAAATGCGTGAGATCTAACATCCCATGCTCTTTGGAATAATTCATAATCCTATCATCATGCGTACAGCTAAGATAAAAACAACTTGCTTTATCGTCAAAAAGACCATGCTCTTGCATAATCGAAGCAAAAGAAGCATGTGCATAATCTTCAAATTTAGCAAGACTTTCTACGAGCTTTGGTGAAGCATAACTTTTGCCATGAACGATAACTATTTCTCCATTTTCAAGTACAGCTACTTCTAAAGGTTCAACTAAAGGGATAGTTTTATCAAAATCCACATTTGCTTTACATGTAAGGCTTGAACTTTTAGTTTTAAAGATAAAATGTACACCTTTAGCAAAAAGTTTCTCACCTATGAGTTGAATAAGAAGATCATCAGCAAGTCTTAATTTAACACGATTAGTTGGCAAAATGCCTTTATTGGCATAAAAAGCATTGACTTTAACACGAATTGATGGGCGCTCGAGTGAAGCCAAAACTTTGATTTCATTGTCTCGAATAACTGCTAGGCGTTCAACAACTGACATATCAGTCGCTACGACTTCAAAGTCATCTTTGAGCCCTAAAGAGAGGAGATTTTCAACTTTACCAAAAGCATAATAACCACTTTTGGTTTTGATTTCTACATTTCCACCCTCGCTGATGAAATGTGCAACTTGTTCATACAATTTTTCAAAATCATCTGCTTCTTTTGCACGCATCAGTTCTTCACCATTTTGGGATAAAACAAGTGCATCAAAGGGAGAGGGAACTATAAACGGATTTAAATAGAGTGACGAGTTTTTGTCTTTGAGATTTGATAATATTTTGGGTGTAAACTCGATTGGAAATGTACAAGGCAATAGATTTTCTTCGCCTTGTGGTATTGCTTCAACTACTTGTACACTCGAAGATTTAAAGAAAATGGATAAGGGAAGAGAATGGGAAAGAACATCCGCAAACTCACCCAATTTTTCACTCTCTTCTTCAACAAAAAGTGTAACAATAGAACCATTTTTGATAATTTTATGCGTGATAGAAAAATCAAGTGCGATATCTTTGAGTAATCGTTCTAAAATGCCGTTTTGTGATATATAATGAAATTCAAATGCTAAGACCATCTGTCCTCTTTGCATGATGAATCAGCCACACTTTGTATATCCAAATCATTGATTTGTTCATAAGAAAAGCCGAGTTCACCAAGATGTTTTAATAAAGTTTTTTCCATAACCAGACTCCCTTTTATCACAGAAGGTGTCATTTTCAAAGTTGTATCACTCACGACTTCAGGAATGATACCGACAATTTTAGTAGGAGGTCTATCGCCTACCATATCCATCATTTTCAATGTTTGAAGCATCTCAATTTCGTGAGCGCTGCCCTGCCAAGAGATAGTGTTGGGAACATTTTCAAAATCAAAAAAGTACACATCACCAATTATACCATCACTTGCATCAACACAATCAAGGACGATGAGATAATCATACTCTACAATAATGGGGATTAATCTTTCCGCAAGCGTTCCACCATCAACAAAAGTGACAGTGTGCTCAGGAGATGAAAAAGCATATTTTTGTTCAACAAGGCGGCAAAGATGAACTCCGACGCCTTCGTCGGAGAACATCACATTGCCAATGCCTAAAATCAATATTTTCAAGGCAATTGTCTTTTAGTGTTTTTGGTGAGGTTTGTTAAATCTATAACCACTAATAATAGCATCAATTGCACCCTCTTTACCCATGATAGAGTTAAAGATTGCCATATAGATATGAACAGGTACAAAAATCAAAATTCCCCACATAGTAATGTGGTGAATCTCTCTAACCATTGCAAGTCCTCCCATCATCGCTTCGATAGGACGCATGTAATCATATAATGCTCCACCGATACCACCTGCTTGATACGCATGAACATAAAGTATCAAACCAGTAAGGCTAATGAGAACTACCATCGCATATAAACCAATATAAGCAATAAACTGGAGAGGATTATAAACGCCTCTTAAAGTTGGATGTTCACCAATAAACAAGTAATACTTGATTTGTTGAATCCAAATTTTAGGACTAAGTGCATCTAAAAACCCTACTCTTTCGTTGGCACTAATTCTATCTATACAAAATAGATAAAGTTTAAAGATCGTAACAGCGATGAGTAAAAATCCAGCTATCTCATGCCACATTCTAAATTTTGCATTTAAAAAGAGCACTGGCTCATTTGACGGTTCTGGCACAACAAATACATATGCCAAGTAGAATCCGGTCACGGTTAACACGAAAATAGCAATTGCTCTAAGCCAGTGCGTCCAACGCAAACCTGCTGAGAATTCAAATTCCATTTTTCTTTTCATTGTAGACTCCCTTTCGCTTTTTAGCAAGTTGCACCGCTAAGATCTACCTTATAACTACCCATCTCATTACCTTTTGTATCCATTACATGTACAGCACAAGCAATACATGGATCAAAAGAGTGAATAATTCTAATAATCTCTAAAGGCTGAGAAAGATCAGCTATTTTCAAGCCAACCAATGACTCTTCATATGGTCCTCTAACACCTTTTGAATCTTTTGGACTTGCATTCCAAGTGGATGGAACAACTGCTTGATAGTTTTCAATCACACCATTTTTGATTTTAACCCAGTGACTCAAAACACCTCTTGGAACATTGCCGATGTATCGACCTTTGTATTCTTTGTTTTTATCAATCTTATAGCTTGTATAAGTTGAATCATCAACTTTAAGATTTGTAATCAAAGCATTAAACGCTTCAAGGCCATTATCTGCAATGAT
>JAQWCT010000213.1 GCA_028705785.1 Sulfurospirillaceae bacterium
GATAAGGTCTTTGCTTTCCAAGAGTTACCAAAAAGTATCGAGTATCCACATACACTAGATTTACGAAGAAAATGGACAAAATAACGCATGACATTTATCGATAACTATTTTTCAGAATCCTCTTTTGATGAGATGCTTGATGAGAATAAATTCATTCGTCCACACTGGAAAGATTTACTTCAAAGAATCGAAACAGCAGGACTGAATGAGCTTGAACTTAAACAAGCTGAAATTGATTGGCATCTTGAGGACAATGGTGTTACTTACAATGTTTACAATAATCCAGATGGTGAAAATCATCGCCCATGGAGACTTGATCCCATTCCTTTTGTGGTGACCAATCAAGAGTGGGAAGAGGTTAAAAGAGGCATTAGGCAAAGAGCAAAGCTTTTAAATCTTATCTTCAAAGACCTCTATGGAGAGCAAAAACTCATTTCAGATAACATCATCCCAGCAGAGGTTGTTTTTGGGCATAAAGGATTTATCCCTGAGGTCTATAATTTTGGACTCAAAGAGAACTTTTGTCTCCCTTTTTATGCGGTGGATATTGCAAGAGGACCTGATGGTAAGATGTGGGTCATCAGCGATAAAACACAAGCACCTTCAGGTCTTGGATATGCGGTTGAAAATAGATTGACGATGAATATCATCGCTAAAGAGTTATATCCGCCTATCGAAAAGAGAAAGCTTTCTATCTTCATTGAAGATTTTAAAGCAATGCTCAAAAAACTCACCAATGGAGACCTTGCAAAAGCAGCTCTTTTAACCCCAGGCCCTCACAATGAAACCTATTTTGAACACTCCTATTTGAGTTCATTTTTAGAGATTAATTTGGTTCAAGGCGATGACTTATTATGTAAAAATGGTGCTATTTGGTTGAAAAGTTTAAGTGGTTTAAAACCTATCAATACACTCTTAAGAAGAGTTGATGACAAGTTTTGTGATCCGATGGAATTAAAAAATGATTCAAGGTTGGGGGTTGCAGGGCTTGTAGATTCTCTAAGAAAAGATAATATCAATATGATTAATCCTCTTGGAAGTGCCGTTCTTGAAAATCTTGGATTAAACCCTTTTATGGAAAATATCTGTCACTATTTTTTACAAGAAGACCTTATCTTGCCTCAAATTGCAACATGGTGGTGTGGTCAAGCAAAGGAGCGGGTATTTGTGCTTGAAAATTTACACCGTTTGATTGTTAAAAAAATTGATAGAACCGATAGTGTGCCAATATACATCGGCAAAAATCTCTCTTTTGAAGAGAGAGAAAATCTTCAATCTTTAATCATCAAAAACCCGCATCAGTATGTCGCCCAAGAAGAGATTCGTTTTTCTACTGCACCTCATTACACCAATGGAAAAATAGAGCCTAGAAATGCCGTTATTCGAGCGTATGCTTTGAAACAAGATGAAAATTATACGGTGATGAATGGTGGTCTTGTAAGAGTTTCCGCAACCAAAGATGCTTTACTTGTCTCTTCTGGAAAAGGGGGTTCGAGTAAGGATTTGTGGATATTAGGAAATGATGTCAAAATGGATACAGCGTATCTTTTTAAACGCGTTCCATTTGCGGCAATGTCGATTAATCAACTCCCAACACTCCAAGCAGAAAATCTTTTTTGGTTAGGAAGGTACTTAGCCCGTTCTATTGCGACGATGCGCTTCATCCGTTATATCATCAAAAAATTGACGACTTACTATCGATTTGAAGAATCGACCTCAAGAGAATCACAAAGCATTTTACACACGGCGCTTACGCATTTGACGATGACCTATCCTGGCTTTTTAGATACGGAAAAGACGCAAAGACTTCAACTCAATCCTATGGAGGAGATTCTTTCAGTTATCAAAGATAGCAATAGGCAAGGTTCTTTGTCTTTTACGATGGCGATGCTTTCAAATGCTAATATCAATGTTAAAAATCTTCTCGCCATTGAGTCATGGAAACTTTTCGATAGTATGCAAAAAGAGTGGAATAGTTTTATTCGAAAATCAAATCATTCCACGCAAACAACGCTCAATGAACTCAGTAAAGCACTCATTTATATGATGGCATATAAAGAGTTAGTAGAAGAAAGTATGTATAGAGAACAAGGACTTAGTCTTTATAATATCGGGTTTAAATTAGAGGCAGTTTTACTTCTCATTGCTAAAATTCGCTCATCTTTATGTTTAAAGCAAGAGAAATCCGTCACCTATGAGGTTTTAGAGGGTATTTTAAATTCTTGCGAGAGTTTTAATGCTTATCGAACACAGTATAAAAGCTCTTTACAGCTTGAAAATGTCATTGAATTTTTAATTTTAAATCCACAATTTCCAAAATCATTGACTTATATTTCAGATGTATTACTTAAGGAATTAAGAGCGTTACCTAAATCGAAACAGTATCTTAGTACCTATGAAAAGCCTATATTTGAAGCTTATTCATTACTCAAATTGACTGATTTGGCAACACTGATGCATATAGAAGAGGGTACGCTGGTATATGAAAAACTAGATAAGCTTTTAGAAACATTACAAGAACTCTTTTTGGAATGTTCTAATGAGCTATCTAAAACCTATTTTTCACATGAAGATGAGTAAGCGATGATTTACGAAATTTACCATAAAACGGCATTTGAATATCAAGGCATGGTGACTTCAAGCCACAATATTGCGCGTTTGAAACCCCAAAACAATCAATTTCAAAGACTCTTGAATTTTTCGATGGAGATAACACCGAGTGTGTATGAGAAAAGTGAGTTTATTGATATGTTCGGCAATACCAATACGCATATGTTAATCCGAGAAGCACATCACGCTTTGCTAGTAGAAGGCAAATCTAAAGTTGAGATTTTTCCAGACTTGATTGAAGAGCGCATTACAAACATTATACAAAGAGGTGTGAGTTATGGTGAAGCGCTAGATCATTTGTCTCGTTTTGATGCGTATGATTTAGCGGCAAAGCAATTTTTATTTGATTCAGAATTGATTCAAAAAGGTTCGCAAAATATCAAATCTTATGCCCTAGAGTCTTTTTCTCCCAACAGAAATCTTTTTGATGCCGCAAACGAATTTATGGGACGAATCTTTTCAGATTTTAAATTTGTTTCAGGTTTTAGTGATGTAACAACACCTATTGAAGAGATATTTGAAGCTAAAAAAGGGGTTTGTCAAGATTTTGCACAGTTTGCCATTGCCGCTCTTCGAACGATTGGATTGCCTGCTAAATATATGAGTGGTTATATCGAAACAATGCCACAAGAGGGCAAAGAAAAACTTTTTGGCGTTGATGCTTCCCATGCATGGTTTGCGCTTTATTTTCCCAAAGTTGGTTGGTTGGCTTTTGACCCAACTAACAACATGATCCCCAAAAATCACCATATCGTCTTAGGTTCAGGACGGGACTATAACGATATAGCCCCTCTTAAAGGTGTGGTATTAAGTAGTGGTCAAAGCCAACTCTCCATCATGGTTGATGTGAGGAGAGTAGATTAATCGTGAGCCTCTAATCGAATGATGCGAAAGGCAATAGCGTTTTGAAAAATCAGTGGATAGTCATATCGACAGGAGATAATGCCATCGCATGGTGAGATGATGGTTTGAAGCAGTGACCCATCAAGTGAGTGGTAAATGCGGGCAAGAGGTTGTCCATGTACTACATTTTCACCTACGGGAACTAAACTATCAAAAAGCCCCGCTGCATTACTTTTGATGAGGTCAATGTCACTATTCTTGATGATATTACCTCTAGAAGATTCAAAAACAGGGAGATTGATAATCTCTTTTTTACATAAAAAGCGAATGATTGAATCAAAAATCTTACGAGAATCTCCTTTATCAAGATTGCCTTTTTTCCCTGAGACAAGTGTAAAAGATTTGGCATTCCAAATCTTCCAATTGTAGCTGATAGAAACAGTATCATGCGAAGTGGGTTTACGGTAGTGGATAAAGTCTAAGCCAAAATCTCGTGCATCTTCGACACTCTCATCATCTTCATCCATATCTAAAACTTTAACATAAGGGATACACTCTGAGTGGTCTTTTCGCGCTTCAAGTAAAATCGCATAATCAAAGTTATTGGTCTTTTCAAATAACCGTGCGGCGATGCGTTGCGTTGTTTCGCCTTGTTCATAGCCTGGGAACATCACATCAATATTGGTATTGTCCATAGGCCAAAATGCTTTACCCATATTAAACGAATAAGGATTGACAATGGGGACGATTAAAATCTCACCTTTAAAAAGTGAAGGATTTTCAAGCTCTTTTTGACGCAAAAAGTTAACTAACTTTGAAGCTATCCAAAGCTGATTGATGGCATTTCCC
>JAQWCT010000019.1 GCA_028705785.1 Sulfurospirillaceae bacterium
ATAACGCTTATTGGTTTCTTTAAAATCCACATCCTCTTTTTGAAAATCTGCTGTAATATCATCCAAATATTGAAGCAGTTCAAAATCACCAAGTTTAAAGACTGATAACACATTGACTGGTTTTATCAGTTGACCATTTCGTAGCAATCTAAAATGCTGTTTTGTGCCATCAAATTGTTTTATCTCAAGAGGAATAAAATCTTTTGAATAGTGAAATGGTTTTGGTGTTGGGGCTGTTGGCTCATGTAGCTCTTGTACCGTTTCATCTAAATTTTGAATCAATAGCTCTTTAGTGATAAGTATAGAGTTAATAAGACCTTTACGAATTAATAACTTATGCTCTTTGGTAAAGCTTGTATCATCATAGATATAGGCTTTTCGTTTAATGCGCTCTAGTGGTGATGTTACTTGTAAGAAATCTTCAATAGAGTAGTTCTCTTTGATAAATTCCCATATAGGAAGTGTCTTAGCTCTGTTTTTGGTATTGTTCTCAATATCTTTATCACTGATGGTACTAAGGTCAATCAATCTAATATCATCCATTGCTTGTCTAAAGAGCTTTTGAGCGTTTTGCAGTGCATCTTCTACTGTTATAATGCTAAAAGCCCTTAAATGGCTTCTGTGCATCTCAAATTCTACATTAAAGATGGGATGCACTAGGTCAAAGCTATTGAGCCTAAAGTATTCTTCCATCAATTCACTTTTTTTAGATTGCTTTAGCTCTAAGCTTTTATTGTAAAGCCTTAATCTAAAAGGAGGTTTACCCACATAAAGTGTTTGAATAGCATTAGCACTTCCAATCTCAGCAATAGAAGCATAATTTCTCTTTCGTGTAACAAACATACTTTTATCAATAAAGCCTAAATCATATTGAATAAAGCAATTTAAATCTATTCTAGTGATAGGATGCTCTTTGGTGATGTAACCCTCTAGCATTGAATCAATAAACTCAATGAGTGATTTTATCCCTATGGTATAAATACCAGTTCCTAAGAGTTGTACTCTTATATCGTGTAAGCCACGATTAGTTAATTTATCTTTAAATCCTATTTTAAAGAACTCATTGATATCTCTAAACCAATAATAACCCTCAGCTTTTCCAAGAGAACAAAGAGCTATATCGTTAATATTGATAGTAATATCAGCATTATTATATTCAATCTCTTTTTTCTCAAACTTATCTTTGATACGCTCTATTTGGTCTAAAATATCCAAGAATAAATCATCATATTCAAGTGAACTTTCACAAAAGTAATAGAGGGCATCAATACC
Source organism: Sulfurospirillaceae bacterium (assembly GCA_028705785.1). GTDB lineage: Bacteria > Campylobacterota > Campylobacteria > Campylobacterales > Sulfurospirillaceae > Sulfurospirillum. The sequence goes on from JAQWCT010000019.1 coordinate 1,273, forward strand.
ACAAACGAATGTTATATTTTTCAAATCTTTCATTGTCAATATTTCCTTTTTCCGTTTAGTAAGGGGTATTACTATATATCCCTTGAATCATGGTGAAAAAGGAGAGTGAACGCTCAAAGAGCAGAACTGCTTCTTTTCGCTTTTCACTTTCCTTTTTTTCACTTAGATGCCATAGAACTTATGTTCACCTATTACACCAACTTCAATATCTACTTCTTTATTGATGTTGTTGGTGTATTTTGATAATTTATCACTCGGTATGGTTAGGTCATACAAAGTGTTTTTATAACCGCCATTTTTTAGCGGAACTTTGACTAAAAGCTGTAATTTTGTTTTACCTTTAGTCACCTCATTGGTTTCTTTGTTCGTATAGTCACTTGATGTGAATATATTAAGAAGCGTACCTCTTAGTGTTAACATTTTTTCTCCTTGTTTGGAGATAATCGATTATCTTTTTGTAAATTTGCTTAGCGAGAAAATTATATATCTAGGATACAGATGACCGTGAGGATGAGAATATTTATTTTCTAAATATTCTCAGTATATATTGTCTTGTTATAGTGGGAACATGGGAAGATTGAGTAATTTTTTCATAAGAGGTTTGAATGCTAAATTTTTTGTAATATCTTCATGTCCTGATTCAATCATCATATCGGTGAAAAATTCTACTGCATTATCAAGTTGCATTTTAAATAAATGACAATATTCCTTTTTGTGGTCATATGCATAAATAATGTTTTCGTTTACGGCTGTTTTTATATATACATTATTGTTAAGATAACGGGGAGAAAGACCAACTTTAAATTGTTTAAGAGTTTTGTCATAAACAATATCATCAAAAAAATAACGCGATATATTTTGAATAAAATCGCATAATCTTTTTTTATTGATTTTTTTCATTTTATAGGGAAATATTACTTTTATAATAAAACTTCTGATGAGTTCTTGTTTTGAAGTTTTTAGACCATTTAATTTTTTAAAAACTTGTTCCACTCCTTTTTTATGACCTTCTGTCATATCTAAATCAAAATTTTTAAAACCATAGAGACTATTAAGAATAATCATATAGTTTGCTATTGGTGTATGATTTCGGAAGGTTTTTATTGCAAATGTAGCAAGTTTTACTCTATCCACCTCCTCACTAAAGGAGGTTGAAAAAGTATAATTTTTATCTAATTGTTTTTTTAATTCGTTATATGTTGACTCAAGACCTACTCTATAATCATTATTAAAAAAAGCTGTACCTAGTTGGTCGCTTTTATATTTCATATCCGATAATGTTTCATATGTTTGATTCAAATGTTGTAAAAACATTAAAAAATAATTAGCAATTACTGTCTTCATTGAGTAAGAAAAAATATCTTGACTAATCAAATAAAGAAATTCATCTTTAAATAAAATAATGTCATTTCTAGAATAATGAATTTGAGGTGTATTTGTAAAAAAATAATTCAATGTGTCATCAAATGATTTTTCAAAGAAAACTTCTTTTGAAAGTAATAATTCGTTCAAAACAATAGAAAAATCTTTAATATTTTTTGGGTTGTGCATTTGAACGATTGACTCTATTTGAGATTTTCTTTCGCAATCTTTCATTGAGTCTAGGTTAATTTGCAAGAGTTTTTCTACTAATTCAAATTCTTTTTTATTAAAAGAGTTCATAATTCCTCAATATCTTATATTGGAATTTTTGGAAATTTGATAATTTCACCTTTACTAGATTTAAAGCATTCTCTAATTATTCTTGCATATTGTGTATCATTTGTATTTTTTAGATACTTTACAACTTCAAAAAATTCATGTGTATTAACAAGTACAATGCCACTTCGTTTTGCAGAATCTATAGCTTTTTGCGTAAAAAATTCTTTTCTCTCATTTGGATGCATTAGCCTGAAAGGATTTCCGAATAAAACACCTTTTGCATGTTCATTGATTTCATCTCTTTCAAAGTCATCTAAAATATTTGATTCAAGTTGTCTAAATTTTGTTATTGCAATTGCTGAATTATCCTTTCCCTCAGCTTCACCAATAAATCTTCCTTCTTCTGATTCAAAGATAATATCAAATTCAGATTTTCCATCATCATAATTTTCAGCCTTAAATCCTATAATTTGCAAAGCATCTATAATTGCATATTCTAAAGGTTTTCCATTTTCATATAATAATTTTTTAGATAACGAATTTTTTTCTAGCTCCACTTGCTTTTTTTCAATTTGTAATTGAATATTCACAATTTTATCTTCAAGCTTTACAATTTCGTCTAAATATTTTTGCTCTATTGATAGTTGAAATTGTGTTTCATGTACCCAATCAGGTGGTGGAGTATTTGCAATAGATGATTTTAATGATTTATCAATAGCTATGATTTGATTCAAAAGTGATTTACCCAATTCTATGGCTTTTTTAGTCCAGTTGTGAGTTTTTCCATCATCATTTGTTGTTATAAAATCTTTTGGTAAATTGATTGCTGGTAATAGTAACATCACTCCACCACTTTTATGTTTTAACATTGTACTAACTGTTTTATCACCAATTTTGGTAATTATTAATGGTTTAACTTTTTCTATTTCAAAATAAACTTGATATTCGCAAAACTGTTGGACAATCTCCCAATATGACTTTAAAAAACTTCCTTCTAGTGTAAATTTTATATTTTTACCTATAGATAATTTTTTATTTTTAAAGTCAAAAGGAAACATTGAATAACTACTTAACAAGTCGACTATATTTGTTGTTCTTGTATTTCTTCCTGTACCAGAGTATTCTTTTTTTCCAGTTTTATAATAAATTTCTTCAAAAGCATTCATAAAAATGAAGATAGTTTTACCATTTTCAAAAGCTACTTTTAACTCTTCTCTCCAATGAAAAACAGACTCAAGACATTGAGTCGAGCTACTTTCAGATAAACTAGGTTTACCTTGAAAAGTTCCATTAATATAATCTGTTTGATAAACTAAATTTGGTTCAAATAAAATAATATCTGCATCTAACAATGAAGCATTAGAATGAAAGTCTTTATATTGAAAAATATCTTTTGTTGGTAGTTGAAAACCAACGGTAAAAATTGTTTTTTGCGCCATAATATGCCTCAAAAATTCGATTTCATAATATAATAAAATTTTTATTATTGATTTTGTAGTAAGGTTTCTAATGTATTTTTATAAAATAAAGCTCGTTCTTTGAGAATAGAAGTAATTAAAAAATTACTGTGCTCCGCCCTCATAAAATCATACATCGTTCCAATATCATTATTACTTTTATTAGCAATGAGCGTGCTCAATTCTTTATCTTTTAATAAAGATTCTGACCATGCATTGTATGATTGTAAAAAAATCTTATATTCTCTGGGCTCATTTATAAGCTGACTTAATTTCATAAAGTAAATAATAGCTTCTCTTTCCCATAATTTTTGACTAACTAAACAGCGAATTGAACCGGAGGAAACACCAGTATTATCAACACATGTTTGAGTATAAGCTTCATAATTTTTTTCAAATTCAGATACCGAAGGATAGTTTTCCAAAGATAAAAATGAATCAATATTTTTATATTCAAAACTAAAAGATGAAGTCAATATAGTGCTCACTAAAAATATAATTTTTTTAATCTTTATCATAATTATCGCCTTTTTTAAAAATTATATCATATTGCTTTAACTACTGAGTAGCTAAAGCAATTTTTTTGAATGTCCTTTTATATCAGAGAAGAGTTTCAAAAGCATATATTTTTGTATTTTCAAGTTTATTTTAAGTCTTTCTTATATTTTTGGCTACATATTGTAAAAAATCATGTCTAAAATTAATTTAATACTACATGATTGCACCTATAAAAAAAGCATTTTACTGTGCCAAAATATGCTCAAAGTGACTGAAAAATGTAGTGTTTTTGATAATGACAGAGTTACGAAAGTCTCTATTTATAGTTTTTTGTTTTGCGTTCAAATTTTTTCCCTCTTGACTCCATGTAAATATATACATATAATTTTACATATTTATATTTTTTAATCAAATTTATGATACAGTTTCGCTTCAAAAATGGTGAAAAAAGGTGTCACAAATTGTGCCCAAATTAGTGTGTTCTTGGCTAACTAATTTTATACGAAATGCCTATATTTAGGGACTTTGTGTATTTGTGTTCTAGGATTCGAGTCCGGCCTCAGGTACCACTTCTAATTTTTCCAATAGTTCATCTTTTATTTAAAGTTTACATGTAATGGAGAAATAATGCAAAATGACCTATTTGATAATTTAAAACTTATCAAAGAAAAAATAAATCAAGAAGAAAAGGTAAGTAAAGACAAGCTTATCGCGGTTGAAAAGCAAGAAAAAGAGCAAAAATTACAAGATCAGTTTGTACGATTTATGAAAGAATCAGGTATTAAAAAGCTAAGCTAATCTTATGAATTCATTTAATCGTATTGTAGATTTTTCCACTTTAGAAACAAAGTGCTCTTACTTAGATGACCGTAGGACAAGGATGTCTTATAAGTTTATAGAAAATGCATCAATGGAATTAAATCAAGCTCTGGTAGAGCGAGGTTGGAGGCGTTTTGGAAATTATTATTCAAGACCACAATGTCAAAATTGTACTGCGTGTCTCAATCTTCGCATAGATGTTAAAAACTATCATTTTTCAAAATCAGCCAAACGCACATTTAAAAAAGCTCATGCTATCTCTTATGTTATCCAAAGCCCTACTATTAGTACTGAACATCTAAGACTTTATGAAAAATATCATCGTTTTATGGAAGCAAAAAGAGGTTGGAAGTACTACACGCTTAAACCACAAAGCTACCATGAACTTTATGTGAGTGGCGCTCATGCTTTTGGAAAAGAAATTCTCTATTTTTATGGAGATAAACTCATTGGTGTTGATTTAGTTGATTTTTTAGATGATGGTATTTCTTCTATTTATTTTTATTATGATCCCGATTTTGAAAAATTCTCCCTTGGTAGACTTTCACTTTATGAGCAAATTTCTCTTGCTAAAGAGTATGATTTAGACTGGATATACCTTGGATATTATGTAGAAAACTGCCAAAGCCTCAAATACAAAGCACTCTATAAACCCTATCAGTTGTTGGATGGAAATCCATTATTAGACGAAGATGCTATTTGGAGATAGTGGAACTTTTTTTGCTTTAAATAAATAACTTTAAAGCAAAGGATGGCATATGCAAATATCTGTTTCTAACGAAATGCTTGCTGTAACGATTCAAGAAGACACCAATACTTTTTATTTTTTACAAAATTTGGCCGAGAAAAACTTTCAAAAAAAGATTGGTCGAAAAAATAAAACCATTATTTTTAAAGAGCATTGTGAACTGGTTCAACGAAGATATTTTTTAAAACTGTTAAGTAAAATTTATTTTAGAAAAACAGAAGACTTCATGACAGCAACATTAATTCAAGAAGCAATAGATAAAACCATCAAAATTTCACTACTCAAATCAAACCAACTCCAACAACAAGTTAGTATAAAGATGAAAGTTGAAGATAATTACGCAGTTGTTTTTCATGTTGGCGCACACAACTCTCTTTTAACTTCTTATTTTAAAAATTATTTTAAAGATCATTTAGTACAAGTTCGACCTAAAAATAACACGATTACACTTTATCCCAATTCTAAGCAAACTGTTGATTTGATTGAAAAATTATTATCACAAAAAGAGATGCTAGGTTGTTTTGTTTCATTTCAATACGATAAAGAAGAATTACTTACCTATAAAAAAAGCTTAATACAAAAAAATGTGCGAAGAAGTCACCATAATGCACTTTTCTCTCTTTTAGAAGAGTATTTTTGTACATTAGGTTGTAAAATGGAAGACTCATTTGAAACGATTAGAAGTAATTATCTTAAGCTCGTTAAAAAGTATCATCCTGACAGCTATACACTAGATACTAAAGCCTTACATGTAAACTATGTGAAAAAATTCCAAGAGATTCAGTATGCTTATGAAATGATTAAAATGCATTATAAAAATGAGCAAGTAAAAATCGCTTAGAACTTGAGTGTATAGAGTTTTTTTCTCTCTGATGAACTAGCAATATTGAACTGTTTTCGGTACTTTGTGATGGTTCTACGCACCATTTTGATAGCAAATTTTTCCTCGATAAATTCCAAAAGCTTAATATCACTTAGTGGTTTTAATTTATTTTCTTTCTTGACCAATTCCAACATATACTCTTTAATAGCACTATTAGAAATATCTTCTTCCAAGGCTGTTGCAAAAAATTGTTTTAAAGGAATAACGCCTCTACCACAAGAAAGATATTTACCTGCAATGGCTCTTGAAATTGTCGATGGATTTCTCCCCAAATCGTCAGCTAAATTTTTAAGTTTCATCGGCTTAATAGCTTTGCCTAAGAAAAAATCATATTGATATTCAACAATCATCAGTCCAATTTTATACAGCGTTGCTTTACGCATTTCAAGGGCATCTATTAAATCTTTGGCATCTTTGATTTTTTGAGAAACAAAACCATCAGTTTCATCTACACCTTCTGTATCAATCACAACTTCTGGGTAATAGGCATCGTTAAGATACACTTCAATGCCACTGTGCGTATCATAAACAAAAATATCCGGGATAACTTCTCTCCCCTCTTCTAAAAAATCGATAGCAGGTGGGTTTCGAAACTTTTTCATTACGCTAAGTGCTTCTTGAAAATGGACTTCTTTACCAAACGACTCTATGATTTCAAAATTAAGTATCATTTTTTCAACTAAGAGATAAATATTTTCCTCTATGACAACATCATCTAATTGAAATAAAAATGCCTCTTTAAAATCAACTGCCCCAACACCCAAAGGTTCAAGATGCGCAAATCGTTTGCGTATTTTTTCAATTTCATCTAAACTTACTTCTAGTTTCTGTGCAATATCTCCAGCAAAAGAAGTATCAAAATAGCCCTCAGAATTAATATTTTCAATGATTTCATAGGCTATTTTTTGTGATTTTATGGTTGGAAAAAGAGGTGGATTGATTTGTTCATGGAGTGTTTGAAAAAGTGATTTTTTATCTATGGTCAGTGCTTCGATAGTACTAGAAACGGAATCCCTTGAAATTTGAGAAAAGAAAGTCTTTTTTTCAAATCTTTTATCGGCCTTTTCACAACCAGAAGTCACACTAATAAAAGGATTTTCTTGGACAAAAGGTTCAAGTGTTTCAACCAATGAATCCAAATTGGATTGAAGTATAGGCAGCCAACCCCGCAAGGTTGATGAAAATTTTTGTTTTGTTGTTTGTGTTGTAGAAACTCTTAATTTCAAAACTACCTACCTATTTGTATCAAAATCTAAAATCTTCACCTAAATAATATGTTTTTACCATTTTATTTTCAGATACTTCCGTACTTGTTCCGCTGGCTAGTAAAGCACCATCTTTTAAGACATAGGCTCTATCGCAAATAGCTAAAGTTTCGCGAACATTATGGTCTGTGATTAAAACACCTATACCAAGATTGGCAAGTTCTCGTACAATGCCTTGTATATCAGCAACGGCAATAGGATCAACACCCGCAAATGGTTCATCGAGTAGTAAAAACTTGGGTTGTAAGACAAGGGATCGTGCGATTTCACATCTTCTTCGCTCACCACCACTTAAACTTACACCATTTCTTTTACGAATCGGTTCAATGTTAAGTAAATTAAGAAGTGTTTCAACTCTTTTTTGAGCTTCTTCTTTATTTTCATACACAATCTCAGCTGCAAGCATAATGTTTTCTTCTACGCTCAAATCTTTAAAAATACTTGACTCTTGAGGAAGATATCCAATACCTTCTCTAGCCCTTACATGTAAAGGTGTATGGGTTACATTTTTGTTGTCAAAGTATATCTCTCCCTCATTTGGCGTAATCAGTCCACATATCATGTAAAACATCGTTGTTTTTCCCGCACCATTAGGTCCAAGAAGCCCTACGACTTCACCGCTTTTGACTTCTAGTGAAACACCTTTGATAATAGATGTCTTTTTGATGATTTTTTTAAGATTGTTTATTTTAAGCGTATGCATCAATGTTTACCTTATATATGCGTTTTAAATCTATCGTTTCTATATCAATCGTTGAATATCTTAGTCCAAATTTTTGTAGCACTGCCTCGAAAGAAGCATCACCCCATTCGATAAGATGGTATCCATCTTCATCTAATTTCTCGATTAATCCATTTTGGAGAAATCCTTCACTCCCACACTGGTAAATATCATAATGAAAAAGCCCTTTTTCGTACTCATGTAAAATCGAAAAAGTAGGTGATGAGATAGCGTCATCGATGCCCAATGACTTCGCAAATGCGCCCACAAAAGAGGTCTTTCCACTCGCCAAATTACCACGCAAAAGAATGATACCACAAGACCCAACATCCGCTAAAATCTCTTCTGTGAGTTTTGGTAAATGCGCTATATCAGACTCTCTTAAATAACTTTTTTTCATACGATATACGAAAGCCTAATAATTTCGCTAAGTTTATCCCATGCTTTTTTACTCTCAATGGCATAACGCATCATTTCAATGCCCTCTTGAATATCCCTAGCTTTACCGTCTACATGTAAGGCACAAGCACCATTGAGAAGAACGATATCTTTTTTTGGGCCTTTATCATCACCTCTTAAAATTGCTCTTGTAATCTTAGCATTTTGTACACTTTCTCCACCTTTGATACTTTCTAAAGGCATTAATTTAAAGCCATATGCTTCTGGATTTATTTCACCTTGTGTCATAGAATTTTGCTCAATCAGCGTATAGTGCGTGACGCCACAAATACTTACTTCATCTAAGCCATCAAGTGAACTCAGTACCATACTTTTTTGTGTTCCAAGCTCATTTAATGCTTTACTAAAGCGTTCAATATAAGCCACATCAAAAACACCAATGACTTGTTTATTCGCTCCTGCGGGATTAGCAAGTGGTCCTAACATATTGAAGATAGTACGATGCGACAAACTTCTGCGTATCGGCATGATATGTTTCATGCACGGATGATGATTCATGGCAAACATGAAAACAAATCCACACTCTTTAAGCATCTTTATCTGTTTTTCAACACTCAGTGTAAGATTAAGACCCAGTGCACTAAGCACATCTGCACTTCCTGATTTACTTGTTGCGGAGCCACTTCCATGTTTAGCCACTTTACAGCCTAGGGAAGAAAGAACAATGGACGCTGTGGTTGAGATATTAAAAGTACCACTTTTATCACCACCAGTCCCTACGATATCAATAATTTCATCTCTAAGTGTTGACTCTAAATCAAGCTTAATGCTATGCTCACGCATGACTTTAGCTGCCGCTGCTATCTCTTCAAAACTTTCACCTTTTTCATAAAGCTCAACAAGAAGTGCCCTAGCCTCATCATCACTGAGTTCATTTTTAAATAATGCATTAAATCTCGCATACGCTTGCGTATAATTCATCCCACTTCCTTCACATACTCATGTTGTTGACTTTTTGAAATCGTCTTTGTTGTTGGTACTTGTAAAACTTCATACTTCACTGTTTTTTCTAAATAACTGATGGTTATAATATCGCTGACCTTCGTATCTTTAGCAGGTTTGACGACAATACCATTGATACTAACGACACCATTTTTACACATATCTTCAGATATGGCGCGTCGTTTTGTGATATTGACACAGTTTAGAAATTTATCTATTCGCATCCCGTTTGATCCTCTATTTGTGCCTATTCTAGCAAAAGAATATTTAAACTTTACATGGTAGCATAAGCAAAAATTTTACAAACTTTCGATAACATCACGCAATTATATATACAACATAAGGAAAATAACCCATGAAAAAAAATGTCAAAAAAGTTGTTTTAGCATACTCAGGTGGACTAGATACGAGCATCATTTTAAAATGGTTACAAGATGAATATCATTGTGAAGTTGTTACTTTTACAGCCGACATTGGTCAAGGTGAAGAACTAGAACCTGCACGCAAAAAAGCTATTTCTTTAGGTATTAAACCTGAAAATATTTTTATTGAAGATCTTAAAGAAGAATTTGTCAAGGATTATGTATTCCCAATGTTTAGAGCTAATGCTATTTATGAAGGCGAATATCTTCTTGGCACTTCAATTGCAAGACCACTTATCGCTAAGCGACAAGCTGAGATTGCGGCTCTTGTTGGAGCTGATGGCGTGAGCCATGGTGCAACGGGTAAAGGTAATGACCAAGTGCGTTTTGAGATGGGTTATTTGAGTATGAATTCTGATTTAACTATTATCGCACCATGGAGAGAATGGGATTTAAATTCAAGAGAAAAGTTACTTGCATACGCAGCTAAACACAACATAAGCATTGAGAAAAAACCAGGTAAATCGCCCTACTCCATGGACGCAAATCTTCTTCATATCTCTTATGAAGGTTTAGTGCTTGAAAACCCAGCATGTGAGCCTGAGGAAGATATGTGGAGATGGACAGTTAGTCCTGAAAATGCGCCTGATAAGGCAGAAATACTAGAAATTACCTATGAAAAAGGTGACCCAGTAGCTCTCAATGGTGAGCGACTCTCACCTGCGATGATGCTTACGCGTTTAAACGAAATTGGTTGTAAACATGGTATTGGACGAACAGATATCGTTGAAAACCGTTTTGTGGGTATGAAAAGTCGGGGTTGTTATGAAACTCCGGGTGGAACGATCATGCTTCGCGCTCATAGAGCCATTGAAAGCATTACTTTAGATAGAGAAGCTGCACATTTTAAAGATGAGTTGATGCCACGATATGCAAAAACAATTTACAATGGTTTTTGGTTTTCACCTGAGCGAGAAATGATGCAAGCGGCTATTGATAAATCACAAGAAAATGTTAATGGTTGGGTAAAAATCAAGCTTTATAAAGGCAATGTTTCTGTTATAGGGCGAGATTCTAAAACAAATAATCTTTTCAACGAAGCATTTTGTACCTTTGAAGAAGACCAAGTCTATAACCAAAAAGATGCAGAAGGTTTTATCAAACTTAATGCACTTCGTTTTATTATCAGTGGTAAAAATAGAAAAAATCAGGCTAAGAAATAGACAATGAGCGACGAGAAAGAAGAGAGTGAGGCTGATGAAGAAATGATGAAATTTATGCAACATATGACTCAAAGTAGTGATTTGACTTCTGCGGAATTAGAATTATTGCTTGATTCTAGAGCAAAGCACAAAATTGATTTTACACTTATTGATATACGAGAAATTTTTGAGTATACAAGCGTTTCTATTAGAGGCACTGATTTACTCTTGCCAACTTCTAACATCCACACGACAATGGAGCAATTAACGGCACTGAAAGGACATTTCTTAGTTTTTTATTGTAGAACAGGAAACCGAACTTTGCAGATGCTCCATATACTTAAACGAATGGGTTTTAGTCACATTGCCCATTTAACGCATGGAATTGTGGATTATAACGGTGACAAACTCAAAAATGCTCCACTTCCTAAAAATATAAGATAACAAAGGAAAATGAATGAAAGTTTTATTGATAAAAGATGTCAAAGATTTGGGTAAAAAAGGTGAACTTAAAGAAGTAAAAGATGGTTATGGTCAAAACTTCTTAATTGGTAAAGGTTTTGCAATGCTTGCAACACATGAAGTACTCAAAAAATATGAGTCCACACAACGCAAAAAAGCCGAAGAAGATGCTGCGCAAATGGCAAACCTTAAAGAAATTGAGAAAAAATTAGGCACATTAACGCTTACTATCAAAAGAAAATTAGGCGCAAATGGAAGCCTTTTTGGTGCTGTCACCAAAGAAGAAATTGCCCATGAACTCAAAGAGCAATGTGGTATTGATATTGATAAAAAAACAGTTGAGATTGAACAAGCCATCAAAATGACAGGCAATTTTGATATTACAATCAAATTAGGTCATGGTATCCATGCTAATCTAACACTTAATATCATCGGAGAATAAATCATTATGTTTGAAGCAACAACTATCCTTGCGTGTCGTGGTAAAAATCGTGCCGTTATAGGAGGAGATGGTCAGGTCACTTTTGGTACTACCGTCCTTAAAAACAACGCTACAAAAATACGAAAACTTTACAATGGCAAGATTTTAGCAGGATTTGCAGGTAGTACAGCCGATGCTTTTAATTTATTCGATATGTTTGAGAGTATTTTAGAGCAAAAAAAAGGCGACTTATACAAATCCGTCATTGAGTTTTCCAAAGAATGGCGTAAAGATAAAATGCTACGACGCTTAGAAGCGATGATGATTGTTTTAGACCCAGACCATATCTATATTTTGAGCGGAACAGGCGATGTGGTTGAGCCTGAAGACGGTAAAATCGCAGCAATTGGTAGCGGTGGCAATTTTGCTATTTCTGCTGCAAGAGCACTCGATAGACATGCCAATCTTGATGAAGAAACCCTTGTAAAAGAGAGCTTAAAAATAGCCAGTGAGCTATGTATTTATACCAATGATAACATTAAAACTTTCGTAATTGAAGGCAATAACGCATGAATTTAACACCAAAACAAACCGTAGCATACTTGGACGAATATATCATCGGTCAGTTTAATGCCAAAAAATCAATTGCTATTGCACTTAGAAATCGCTATAGAAGACTCAAGCTTGAAGGTGAAATGGCAGAAGAAGTGATGCCCAAAAATATTCTTATGATTGGCTCAACTGGTGTAGGGAAAACGGAAATTGCGCGAAGAATGGCAAAAATGCTCTCTCTCCCTTTTATCAAAGTAGAAGCAAGCAAATATACCGAAGTAGGCTTTGTAGGTCGTGATGTTGAATCCATGGTAAGAGACCTAATGATGGCTTCTGTTAACCTTGTCAAAGCAGAACATCGCGAAAAAAATAGAGAAAATATAGACTTACATGTAGAAAAAACAATCATTGAAAAACTCTTGCCACCTCTTCCAAAAGGAGCTAGTGAAGAGAAAAAAGGTGATTATGAAAAAAGTTTTGAAAAGATGCGTCAAAAGTTTCGTGATGGTGAAGTTGATGAACTTAAAATCGAAGTGGAAATTTCTCAAGGAAATTCGGACTTAAGTGACTCATCGTTACCTCCTGAGATGATAAAAGTACAAGAATCTTTCATTAAAATCTTAGGTTCCGGGCAAAATAACATTAAAAAAGAGATGAAAGTTAAAGATGCCAAAGAAGTTCTCAAAAATGAAGCCAGTGAAAAGCTTCTAGATATAGAAACTATCAAATCTGAAGCCAAAGATCGTGCCCAAAATGGTGGTATTATCTTTATTGATGAAATCGACAAAATTGCAGTTAGTTCTTCAGCAACACATAGAAGTGATCCAAGTAAAGAAGGCGTTCAAAGGGATTTACTCCCTATCGTTGAAGGAAGCGATGTCAATACAAAATTTGGAACTATTAAAACAGACCATATCCTCTTTATCTCCGCAGGTGCATTTCATCTAACCAAGCCAAGTGACCTTATTCCTGAGCTTCAAGGTAGATTTCCTCTGCGAGTAGAGCTCAATTCTTTAACAGAAGAAGTGTTATACCAAATTTTAACACAACCAAAAAATTCTCTTCTTAAACAATACGAAGCCCTTCTAAAAACAGAAGGCGTTACTTTGGTTTTTGAAGATGATGCTATTAAAGCCATTGCTAAAATAGCTCAAATTACCAATGAAAAGACTGAAGATATAGGGGCGAGGAGGCTTCATACGGTTATTGAAAAAGTATTAGAAGATATGAGTTATAGTGCCGATGAACACGCTGGAGAATCTTTACATGTAACCAAAGAATTGGTTCATGAAAAACTAGATGCTATCGTTGAGAGTGAAGACAGTAGTAGATACATATTATAAACCATAAAGTGAGAAAATGAAAAATACAATAGAAACAAAAGCCGGCTATGTCGCCGTTATTGGTAGACCAAATGCAGGTAAAAGTTCTTTACTCAATTGGTTAGTGGGTGAAAAAATAGCTTTAGTATCACACAAAGCCAACGCTACACGCAAAAGACTTAACATCATTGCGATGCATGAAAATACTCAAATTATCTTTATTGATACACCTGGTATCCATGAACAAGAACGGCTTTTGAATCAATTTATGCTAGAAGAAGCGATGAAAGCCATGGGTGATTGTGATCTGATACTTTTTTTAGCACCGACAAGCGATAATACAAAAAACTACCTTGAATTTTTGACGCTTAATAAGAAGAATATTCCACACATGGTTTTACTGACTAAAACTGATAGTGTTACAAAAACAGAACTTTTTGATAAAATTGCTGAATATCAAGCATTTCAAGACAAATTTATTGCTCTTGTTCCTATTTCGACGATTAAAGGTGGCTCAAAAGAGTACCTTTTAGAGACAATTTCAAAGCAAATGCCTACTCATCCTTATCTTTATGATCCAGAAATTTTGACGACAGAATTATCAAAAGATATCTATAAAGAATTTATCAGAGAAGCCATTTTTGAGAACACCAGTGATGAAATTCCCTATTTTGCCGATGTAATTGTCGACAAAGTCGAGGAAAAAGAGACAATTGACAACATTTATGCTACTATTATTGTCGATAAAAAGAGTCAAAAAGGCATTTTGATAGGAAAAGAAGGGCAAACCATTAAAAGAATTGGTATGCATGCCCGAAAAGCAATTGAAGAATTGACACAAAAAAGAATTTTTTTAAAACTTGTTGTTGTTGTTAAACAAGGCTGGAGCCAAGATAAAGATATGTTGAAGAAAATTGGTTATGTATTGTAATAAAGAAGTTATGTTATAATCGTTTTTTTAAAATATTATAAATTTTTAAAATAAGGGGTTTTGAAAATGGCCAAACCTGAGGATAAACGCTATAGCTCAGAAATTGTATCTATAGACCCTTTGTCGCTTGTTTCATATGCATATTCTAAAAATGAAATTAAACTTCATAAACTAGAGAAGAGCAACAAAAGCTCGTTCTTTATATCTTACATTCAAACGAGAGATGTTATTAGTTCAACAATAGACATTAGTCGTAATATTCCAGATAGCGATATCAAGGATGCTATTGAGATTAAAATCTATGATGAACTTGCGCTTGATTCATCTATTGAATATGCTATCACCTATCTAGAAACTGATTCAAAAGACTCAAAAAATAGATCATATAATGTTTTTATCATTGATTTAGGTATTGTTACGGCTAAGCTTTCCCCCATAAAAGACAAAACTCGCTATATTGATTATGTGACGACAGCTCCTTTTTTAATTAAATCACTTTATCAAAAAAATTTTATTGAACCTGAAGGTTCACATTGTTTTGTTTACTTTCAAAAAACAGATGCTTTTTTAGCAATCTATAAAGGAGGTGGATATGTTTATTCTAAGTCCTTACACTATTCACTTAGAGAAATTAATGAAAAATTTTGTGAGCTTATTGGTGAACGAATTGATGAAGAAGATTTTTATAAGATACTTACTACTGAAGGATTAAAATCTAGTAATCCAGTATATCAACGACATTTAATGCAACTTTTTGGTGAGATATTTTTGTATGTTAATGATGTTTTGGTCTTTTCAAAACGCTCTTATAATATTGACACCATAGATAAAATATATATCGGTTCAGAAATTGGCTCTTTCTCTGGTATTGCTGAATATGGCAAAAGCTACTTAGGGCTAGAGGCTTACGAATTTAATTTTAGTATTGCTATTAATTCAAAAGAATGGTACATCGATCAATTGCATATTCTGATGATGCTCAATGCACAAATATATATGGAAAATCCTGATGATAGTTTGAATTTTTCTATTTATAAAAGACCTCCTCCTTTTAAACATAGAGCTGTAGGTAAATTAGCTGGTGTATTAGCGGCAAGTGTTCTTTTTGGTATGGCATATCCTGCATATCAAATGGGGTATAATTTTTATTTAAATTTAACACTTGCAGGAAAAACAACTGAATACAATGAAACTTTTAAAAAAACATCTGACATTAGTGAAAAATTGGCGATTCTTAAAGTCGAAAAAGAAAAAGTTGATAGTTTAGTTGCTAATGAAATCATTAAATTTGAGTTTAGAAAGAAGCTTCTAACTGAGATATATAAGAAGAAAATTTCCTATCCTATGAAATCTCTTATTTTGATTGAAGTTTTCCAGATTTCTAACGCCAATGAATGTAAAGTAGAATCCGTTGAGTTTAAAAATAATCAAATAGACTTTTTTATTAGAAATAAAAGTGAAAAAAAGATTACTGAATTTATTGGAGATTTAGCAGCCTTAAAAAAATATAAAGTCAAGACTGATAAAATTGCAAAAGATGATACTTTAAAACTCTACATAAGTAAAATATCAATAGGACTCAATGATGAATAGTTTTGACACTCTTTTTGATAAAATAGACGGTTTTTTTCAAGGAAAAAAAGGAAGTGAAATTTCTCTTATCTTTTTGATGCTTTTTCTTTTTGTAGGTTTTTTATCATATAGTTACATCTTTCCTATCACTGATATTATGCTTAAACAAACAATGAAAAACAGTCAAGATATGGAAAGAAAATTACTAGATACAAAATCTTATTTAGCATCAGTTTCAAGAGATAGTGATAATTCCTTTTTAATCAAAAAAGTAAAAAATGATATTGACAATACTAAAGTTGTATTAGAAAAAACAACCTTTACCAATGCTTATGTTGATGAGAAGCTCAAAGAATTATCTTATCTTCTTTTTAATGATGAAAACTGGGCAAGATTCTTAAACTCTGTTACACAATTGGC
>JAQWCT010000020.1 GCA_028705785.1 Sulfurospirillaceae bacterium
TTTATTGCTTTTAGAAAAATTTAAATGGAAAGATACTGCGCAGATTATGATTGATGCTATCACCCATCCTAAACAGTCACAGCAATCCCCATTACGCATAGGATGGATTTCGTCCTGGAAAACAAAATGCGGGATTGCAACTTATTCTGAACATCTTATTCGTTATTGTAAGCAAACCAATATTGAGATTTTTTCACCATTTAGCCAAGAGATTATAGCAAACGATGAGAGTATTCGATGCTGGTCTGCCAAGAAAGAAAATAACGATTTTGCAACATTAAAAAAGGTCATTGATGAGAAACAATGTGATCTTTTGGTGATTCAATTTAATTATGGTTTCTTTAATTTTCAAGAGCTGGCAACCTTTATTGAAGAACAGCATACCAAAGGTCGCGTCATAGTCATGATGATGCACTCAACACATGATCCCTTTGGCTCAACCGCGAATTGGCAACTAAGTGAGCTCCAAGAAATACTCTCAAAATGTCATCGTATCCTTGTGCATTCCCTAGCAGATCTTAATCGCTTAAAAAATATGGGTTTATCCCACAATGTTACTATTTTCCCGCATGGAATTTTGCCATTTGATACAAGAACTAAACAAAATGCTTATGATTCTTCTGCGCCTACAATAGCATCTTATGGATTTTGTTTACCCCACAAAGGACTTCAAGAGCTTGTTGAAGCGATACATATTCTACATCAAGAGGGCTTACATGTAAAGCTTAAAATGGTTAATGCTGAGTATCCAGTGGTAGAATCTGCACTGTTGATTGAAGAGCTTAAAAAAAGTATTAACAACTATGGATTAGAAGCTTATATTGAACTTAATAATGCTTTTTTAGAAGATGAAGAAAGCCTTAAAGAACTTTCGCTTGCTCAACTTGTTGTTTTTCCTTACCAGAGAACAGGAGAGTCTGCTAGTGGCGCTGTTCGCTATGGATTGGCTACAGGATGTCCAGTTGCTGTTACACCATTAACCATTTTTGAAGACCTTGGAGAGAGTGTTTTTAAATTAAGTGGTATCTCACCAAACGCGATAGCCCAAAGTCTAAAAGAAATTTTAGTACTACTCTCTACTAACGATTTAAAGGCAAAACATATACTAAAAGAAGCGGACAGATGGCGTGAAGTACATGACTATCGTCACTTAGCTAAAAGACTGGAAAATATTTGTTATGCGATTACTCAAAAAGCGAAAAAAATTTAAAACAAAAAGGAAATGTGTAAATGCATACAGTAAAATTTCAAGCTATCCAAATTTAGCCCTCTTTTATGCTTTTTAACTCCTATGAATTTATCTTTATCTTTTTTCCCATTCTCATAGCGGTACACACGCTTTTAAAAAACTATACCCTATCATGGTCGCATAATTTACTGATTTTAGCTTCTTTACTTTTCTATGCTCTATTAGATTATCAACATTTAGTTATCTTGCTCTTTTCCGCGCTCATCAATTACGCTATCGGAAATCGCCTTACATGTAAAGATGAAAACAAACCATGGGTTATTGCAGGTATTGTCTTTAATCTAGGGCTTTTAGGTGGATACAAGTATACGAGTTTTTTAGCAAGTACGATAGGTATTGATATCCCATCCATTGCTGCACCACTAGGCATTAGTTTTTTCACATTTCACCAATTGGCTTACCTAATTGATATCTATCAAAAACGCATCCAACCAACCAATTTTCGTGACTATGCCCTTTATGTCACCTTTTTTCCGCATCTTATAGCAGGACCCATTATGCGTTATGGGCAGTTTTCGCCTCAACTTCAAACTGCTCCTTTATCTATTCCCTATCAAGCAGCCATTTTTTTCTTTTCCATAGGGCTTTTTAAAAAAGTAGTGCTAGCAGATACCTTTGCCCCTATGGCTGATCGTATCTTTGATGCAGTAAAAGTAGGGCAAACAGTCCACTTTTTTGAAGCATGGATGGGACTTTTTGCGTATACATGGCAGATTTATTTCGATTTTTCAGGCTATGCCGATATGGCGATAGGGTTAGGACTCTTTTTCGGTATAGCGCTTCCCATCAATTTTAATTCTCCCTATAAAGCAACATCTATCAGTGATTTTTGGCGTAGATGGCACATCTCTTTATCCCAATTTTTGCGTGATTATCTCTACATTCCTCTAGGAGGAAACCGTTATGGCTATATTCGCCAGATGGTAGCACTGCTTTTAACGATGAGTTTAGCAGGTCTTTGGCACGGTGCTTCGTGGAATTTTGTGATATGGGGAATGATGCATGGTCTTTTATTGGTTATATCGCATTCATGGCAGATAACTTTGGGAAAAAAGATAACTATTCCACCGCTCCTAGGATGGGCTATAACATTTATGTGTGTTATCTTATTATGGGTTTTATTTAGGGCAGAGACTATAAGTGAAGCACTATGGTATTACACGATTTTACTACACCCATCGCTCCATTTTCCTATTCCTGCATTCCAAAGTCTTCAAATTATAGTCGCTGGAGTGATTGTTTTTTGGGCTAAACCTGTTATATTTTGGACAAACTACACGATTCCTTATCCCCTTACCATACTTTCTCATCCTCAGATATATGGCATCATTTCAGGCATAGTGTTTTGGATAGCATTAAAATGTATGAGTGGCGAAGTTTCTCGAAGCTTTGTTTATTTTGTATTTTAGGAGACAAAGATGATGTTTTTCAAAGGCTTTATCGCTGCTATTTTGACAATAACAGTTTTTTGGCTCTTCTTGTTAATATCTCAAATATCCCGTCCCACACTCTCTTCACAATGGATTGCCGATGCATATGAACATAAAACAAAACTAGCCCAAAAGATACAAGGACAAAAGATACTTATCGTCGCAGGCTCTTCTTCTCTCTTTGGGTTAGACTCAAAAGCACTCGAACAAGCTTACCAAATCCCCGTAGTAAACTTTAGCGTTAACGCAGGTCTACTTTTGCCGTTCGTATTACTTAAAAGTCAAGAGGTTCTCAAAAAGGGAGACATCGTCATCATGCCACTAGAGTATCACTTTTATACCTACGATGGCATTCCCAATGTCCAAATGATAGATCAGATATTCTCTCGTGAACCTTCATTTTTTTGGAAACTTTCCCTAAAAGAGCAGTGGCATATGCTAAGACTCACATCCATCACACAACTCTATAAGGGATTTTTAGCCAAAGGAGGTCAAAAAACGATGATAGGACCCTACGGTTATGCCAACCTAGACGACCATGGCGACCAAACGCACACCTCAAAAGAAGAAGCCATTCAGTGGGCGTATGATTGGGAGGCTCTTAAAAAAGAGTTGCCAAGACACTACGGACAAGATGCTCACAACAAAGAAGGTTGGCGATGGCTCAAAGATTATGCGCAATGGGCAAAAGAAGAGGGTATCCATCTCATTATCACTCCTCCTACAATGATGTTTGACCCCTTTTATAAAAATGACCCCGTCGAAAAAGCCTTTTATGAGGGACTTAAAGTAAAAGTAGAGTCCCTAGGCATTTCGTTTGTAGGTGACCCTTATACTTACATGTATGAGAGGGAAGTCTATTTTAACACGGACTATCATCTCACAGACATCGGACGCACGATATGGACACAGGCACTCATTAAAGATCTTAAAACACAGTAAATGCTTGACTTTGATAGCATAGTACTTATTTAAATGTGCTATAATAGTCACGAAGCAAATGATGATTTTACAAAGGAGGTATATCATGTCCATTGTTGAAGAAGCTCTTACCCTTAAGCCTATTGAACGCCTACATTTAGTAGATGAACTTTTATTAAGCCTTGATATCCCAACAAAAGAAATAGACTTTTTATGGGCTGAAGAAGCAGAAAAAAGAATAAAAGCTTACAATCAAGGAAATATCAAAACTTTGTCTTCTCATGAGGTTTTTGCAAAGTACCGATTATGAATATTGACTTTCTTGAGATAGCCGCCCTTGAACTTGATGATGCCTTTGCATATTATGAGTATCAGCAGCAAAATTTAGGATATCGATTTATTGATGAAATTGGTAATACGATAGAGAGAATCAAGTATTATCCAAAGGCTTGGCACAGCTTCTCGCATAATACAAGAAGATGTTTAGTGAAAAACTTTCCTTATGGGGTTATTTATCAAGAGAAGAAAGATGATTCCATACTTGTAGTGGCTATTATGAATTTACACAGAAAACCCAATTATTGGATAGATAGACTGCAATAGTTTTATTTCTTTCATGCTATTTTATCTCCTATTCCTCTGATGTCATCATCCGTTATCAGCCCTTGCTTAATATTAGACTTCTTTTCATAACCTTTTATGTCTTCAAAGGTTATGAAAAGAAGTCTAATAAGTAACCATTCGGACACAGAATAATCAAAAACTCCCAAAACAGCGCATTAAAAATAAATTTTATATACCGTTATGTTGACATCTCAGTTTTTTTCGGATAGAATTGCCGCTATGGATTAGGTCCTAAAAAAATATACTATATACAATACACACAAGGAGTGTTAAATGGCTGTTACAAAACAACAAGTTGCGGAGCTTTATGTTGCTACATTCAACCGAGCGCCAGACGCGGCAGGATTAGATTACTGGGTTAATACCTCAGGTCTTACAATTGAGAATATTGCGAAGAGCTTCTTCGATCAAGCAGAGACTCAAACATTATATCCAGAAGGTACTACAGATACAGCGTTTGTTACATCTGTCTATACAAACCTATTTAACCGTGCTCCAGATGCAGCAGGTCTTGCGTACTGGGTTGCTGATTTAGCAGCTGGTACATCAAGAAGTGTCATGATCGAAGCAATGAAAAATGGTGCTCAAGGTACTGATGCTACAATTATTGCAAACAAAGCAACTGTAGCTTTAGCATATGCTGCTTCAGGTCTTGAAGGTAGTGATTTTAGTCTTGCTTCAGTTACTGCTGATTCAACTACTGTAAGTGCTGCTCTTGGTAATGTATCTGATCTTTCTAACCCAGGTTCATCTTTCGCCTTGACTTCAGGTATCGTTAATGGAACGGCTGGTGTTGATACAATCAGTGCTACAAATGCAACATATGCAGCAACAACAATTTTAGATGGTAAAGCAGGTGTTGATACATTAACAGTTACAACTACTGACGATGTCGTTGGAACACCTACTGTTATTGGTGTTGAGAATGTAAACTTTACATTAGCTGGATTCACAACAGCAGGTACAGCAGGTACTTTTGAAATTGATGCTAATAATGTTACTGCAACCAACTTTACAATTGATCTTAACCAAGTAGGTTCAAGTATCAATGATGCAGAAATTACTAATGTTGTAACTGGTTCAACAGTTAATTTTTCAACAGATTTTTCAGATATTAACCATGTTTTAACAGATGCTGATGCCAATGTAACAGTTGTTGCAAATGGTACAAATGTAGATGTAGATTCTGCTGGTGCTGTTAATAATGTTACTATTACATCAAATGCAGTTGCTGCAACAGCAATTGATACAGATGCAGACAGTAGTGTCATTGTTACTTCAAAAGCGACAGGAACAACAGGAACAACATTAACTGCAGCTGCAGCTACAAGTATTAATGCTACAGTGGATGGTAAATTAGTTCTTGCCACAGCTGCTGCAACAACTGTAGTAGCAACTGCTGTTGGTCAAATTGACGCAACTACTGCTGCTTTAACAGCCGCAACTTCAGTAAACTTAACTTCAAAAGACGATGTAGATGTTAAAGTAACAAATGCAACTGCTATTACTTTGGCAGCTGGTACAACAACTGCAGCTGCAGTTTCAGCAATTACTGATACAGGTGTAAAATTAGTTACTGTAAATGTTTCAGGTAACGAGTCTGCAGCTGAGTTTAATATTACAGCTGCTACAAAAGTAAATACTGTAAATATTTCTGGTAGCCAAGCGGTAACTATTACAGCAGACATTGATACAGTAACAGCTTTAACAGGTAGTAAAATCACTATAGTAGATTCTTCAACTGCTGCCTCTACTTTAAATTTAATTGTAGCGACTGCATCAGCTGATTTAACTGCAGCTGCAGTAGATACTATTAAATTAGCAGCTGATAATTCAGGTGTACTAACATTTGCTTCTGCAGCTTCAGTTCTAGTAGCAGCAGATCAAACTTCTGCAGATTTTGATGGAGTAGATGCTTCTGCCGCAAGCAACACTTTAAGTATTGTATTAAATGATGGAACTGCAGCTGCAGGTGCTGTTGATTTTACAACACTTACACTTACAGATTTTGCTTCTGTTGCAATTGATGCTTCAGTAGATGGAAATGCAAGTACAATTACGGCATTGAATGGTTCATCAGATAATACAGATGTAACAGTTGCTGCTGGTACAAATGGTGTTACTTTTGCAACAAGTATGAATCTTGGTACAGGTGATTTAACAGTTACTGGTTCAGGTGCAGTTTCATTTGGAACAACAGTAGTTACTGCAACAACTGTAAATGCTTCTGCTGTAGCTGGCGCTGTTGATATTGATATTGATGCCTCTAAAGTTGAAACAGTAAGCACAGGTTCAGCTGCTGATGACATCGCTCTTGGTGTAACAGGAGATGTAACTATTAATTCAAATGGTGGAAACGATACAGTTTCAATTGCTGCTATTACAACGGTTGCTGCTGATGATATTATTATCAATGCTGGCGAAGGTACAGATACATTGGCTATTGCTAATGGTGCTGATTTGGATACATTTACAACATTAACTTTAAGTGGTTTTGAAATCCTTCAAGTTACAACTGCAGCTACATTTGCAGCTACAACAATCAATGATTTTACGGGAACAGTAGTTAAAGGAAGTGGTGGTGCTGATGCCATTACGGTTACAGTAGCTGCTTCTACAACAAGTGTTGATCTTTCTGACCTTGTTATTGACTCATCAACATTCACTGGAACAGATGGTTTTATAGTTAATGCAACTCCTGCAACAGCAGCAGTAACATTAACAGGTTCTTCAGTTGCAGACACATTAACAGGTAGTGCACAAGCTGATACAATTTCTGGAGGCGCTGGTGCAGATATTTTAGTTGGTGCTGCTGGTGCAGATACAATAACTGGAGGCGCTGGTGCAGATACAATAACTGGAGGCGCTGGTGCAGATACAATAGTTTTAACAGAAACAACTTCAGCTGTTGATACTGTTAAAATGGCACTTGCAGATGGTTCAGCAGTAGGCGTTGCAGCTGGAACTTTTACAGGCTTTGATACTATTACTGGATTTATTACTGGTACAGATGTCGTTAGTGTTGATATAACTGATTTTGATGGTTCTGAAGAAGATGCTTTATCATCAGCAGCAACAAATGCGCTTAATGATTTAACAGTTAGTAATTACACAAGCGTTGATCAAGTTGTTAATTACTTTAATGACTTGATTGCGTCTGGAGCATATACTCCAAATGCTAATGCTACAATGGATGTATTTGCTGTTAAATTTGGAACAACAATGACAGTATTGTATTCAGTTGCAGACACAGATGCAGTTATTACTGCTGATGAAATAACAATTCTTGGTACAGTAGATGCAGTTCTTGCTGCTGCTGGAGATCTTGTTATTGCATAATTAAGAATGTAATTAGAGGAGCTTTTTTGTGAAGCTCCTCCTTTTCGGATCACTCCACTTCGTGTGTGCATAAAAGCAAAATGGAGATCTTACAGCCATGAGATCTCCATTAATACTTGGAAAACACTAGGGAGACTACTCGTAAAATGCAAAGGGGTATACAACCCTAACCCCTTTCTTCTTTTTAATACTGCTTTGTTATCCACATATGAAAAGAATAGCCAAAAGATTATTCTTAGTATCAATCACCTTTTTTATTATATTTATGAAATTATAAGAAGAAAAAAGGTAAAATTTTGTCTTATTTTAAAGATGCTGGTGTAGCTCAGTTGGTAGAGCAACTGCCTTGTAAGCAGTAGGTCGGCGGTTCGATTCCGTTCACCAGCTCCATTTTTTATTCTCTCGCACTGGAACTCTTCATGGAAATAGCTTATCATCTCGTTCAAACATTTACATGTAGATATGATGCAAGAGAAGATAGGTTACTCTTGACATTAAATTATCAAGATATTGAAAAGCGTGTTGATTTTTGGATTACGAGAAGCTTTTTGATGAAGCTTATTCCGATTTTTTTTGACTATACTGTGCATGAGAGTCTATTGACACAACCTTCATTTTCAAAAGATGAACAGCTTCCAACAGATACTACTACTTATTTACTGATGCAACAACACCCACTTATGCTTGAAAGTGTAGATTTTCAACCTATGGAATATGGAACGAGAGTTGTTTTAAAAAACTTACAAAAATCTCTTTTTTATGAAGCCAGACTTGACCAAAATATGATGAAAAATTTTGTAAATTTGATTTTAAAGAGCGTTCCAAAATTCGAGTGGGGACTTTATAATATTTAATTAAAGTATCCGACCCTAATTTAAATTAGGGTCGGATACTTTAATTAAATGCTAAGGCATCATCTGTTAAAATGCCATCACTATATCACCATGGAGATGAAACATTTGGCAAGAAAAGTAAGACTATTTTTTGATAATACACCTTTACATGTACTGCTACAGGGTATTAATCAAGAAAATATTTTTAATGACCAAGATGATTATTTCTGCGGTTTGGAAATTTTGAAGGACCTAGCAAAAAATCTTCCGATACAGTTACATGCTTACATATTGATGCCAACCCATATCCATCTCCTTTGCACTCCTTGTGAAAAAGATGTTATGTCTCGTTTTATGCAAGGTTTTGGCATCAAATATGTAGCTTATTTCAATAAAAAATATCATCGCTCCGGAACCCTTTGGGAGGGACGATACAAAAGCTCTTTGGTTGAAAATAGATTTATTTTACCTCTAATGAAGTATATAGAGACTAGCCCAGTAAGGGCAAATCTTATAGATGTAGTAGACAATTATAAGTACAGTAGCTTTTCAAGTAATGCTCTAGGAATGATAGATGAGATTACAACAGCACATCAAATGTATGAACTTTTAGGCGCAACATCACAAGAGAGACTGAGTATTTATCGCTCATTATTTGTAGCACCATTAGAAGAACAGATGTTAACTTTCGTACAAAGCCACATTCATAAGCAAACGATCACAGGAACAGAAGCTTTTACGCAAGCATTAAGAGAACGCATAGGCTCATCTACCATTATTAGAAAAATAGGAAGACCCAAAAAAACAAATCAACAAAGGAATACCATGTATCAAAAATTAGTCATTTTAGATAAAGAACAGCATAAAAGCTTAAAAGTCAGTCCGATGAGTAATCTTAATTTTGCTAGAGAATTGACTTCAACACCGATTTTAGCCAATGAAATAGCCTTGGTGGGAAAAGATTTCCCAGTGGTATTTACAGGAGGGGAAAATCCAACATTGATGGCACTTACCTCTCTTAGTGGATCCAATTTGGCGATCAATGCTGATGGCAAATATATCGTTTCTTATGTCCCTGCATTTTTAAGACGCTATCCTTTTTCGATTGGCGCAAATAAAGAAAATCCAACACAGCAACTTATACTTATAGATGAAAATTCTGATTTACTAAGTCATTCAAAAGGGAAGCAACTTTTCACGAAAGAGGGCGAAAACTCAGAAACACTTAACAATGCCATCTCTTTTTTACAAAATTATGAAAATGAAAGAATGACGACTCAAAATGTGGTCAACCTTATCGTCAATAGTGGCATCTTAGAAGATCGTGAAATTACTGTGGGCGAGGGCGAAGAAAAAAAAGTTCTAGTCAATGGTTTTCGTATCATTAATAAAGATAAACTCAACGCCTTGAGTGATGAAGTTTTAGCAGCATGGGTTCGAAAAGGTATTATCAGCTTTATAGATGCTCATATTAGTTCACTTTCAAATATCCAAACACTTTTTAATTTAGCCAGTACCAAACAATAACTTTTTAAGTCCAAAAGGAAAAAGATGAGTCCCAATAGACCTGGTCAAAAACTCAAAATGACGGAATTAAGACAAGCAATACACAAGGCGAAAAAATCATTTATTTTTGTTGGTTTTTTTAGTCTTTTTATCAATTTGCTTCAGCTTACATCACCACTTTATATGTTACAACTCTACGATAGAGTCATGACAAGTAGAAGTGAAAGTACACTTTGGTTTTTAACATTGCTGGTTATTGTGCTTTTTATCACGATGGCACTCTTGGAGATGATACGCTCACGCGTTTTAGTGCGTGTAGGCAATAAGCTCGACAATTTACTCAGTGATAGGGTTTTTGAGTCAATCTTTGCTTTAGCAAATAAAATGCCAGGGAAGGCATCGTCTGCTCCTTTAAATGACTTAACACAGATACGCCAATTTATGACAGGTAATGGCCTTTTTGCTTTCTTTGATCTCCCTTGGATGCCTATTTACATTTTAATTTTATTTTTATTTCATCCATTTTTTGGTTATTTTTCTATTTTTGCAGGGATTGTGCTCGTTGTCTTTGCTATTTTGAACGAAAATACGACCAAGGGGAAACTTGGAGAAGCCAATAAACTTAATCGAGATTCTACGGTTTTTGTCGATATGAGTTTGAGAAATGCAGAAGTTATCAATGCTATGGGTATGCATAAAAATATTAAAAAGATTTGGCAAAAAAAGTACTTTGGATTTCTAAATGCACAGATGATAGCTAGTGATAACGCAGGTCTGTGGGCAAATATCGCAAAATCTTCTCGTATTATGTTTCAATCTTTAATGTTAGGATTGGGTGGTTATCTCGCTATTAAAGCAGAAGTAAGTCCTGGTATGATGATTGCAGGTTCTATCATTATGGGCCGAGCACTTGCACCATTGGATTTAATGATAGGTACTTGGAAAGGCTTTAGTAATGCACGGACTTCATACGAAAGACTCAATGGCTTACTGATAGAATTTCCTCAAAATGATAAACCTATGGAATTGCCCGCACCCAAAGGAGATCTTTTACTTGAGAGCGTTATTGTCATTCCTCCTAATGCAAAACAACCCTCACTTAAGGGAATATCTTTACATGTAGAAAAAGGTGATGTTGTGGGGGTCATCGGACCAAGTGCTGCTGGAAAGTCAAGTTTAGCTCGAGCCATTTTAGGCATATGGCCACTAGTTCAAGGCAAAGCGCGACTTGATCTCTCTGATATTTCACAGTGGGATAAAGAGCTTTTGGGAAAATATATTGGATATTTGCCTCAGGATATTGAGTTGTTTGAGGGGACGATTAGTGAAAATATATCAAGATTTTCACAAGTTGACGCACAAAAAGTAGTTGAAGCGGCTCAAATAGCAGGTGTACATGAGATGATTTTAAGACTTCCTGAAGGCTACGATACGATTATAGGTGTTGGCGGAGCTACATTATCGGGTGGTCAGCGACAAAGAGTTGGATTGGCGCGTGCCCTTTATGGCAATCCTGTTTTGGTTGTGCTTGATGAACCCAACTCCAATCTTGATGATGTTGGTGAAGCAGCACTTGTTGAAGCGATTAAGTTGCTTAAGGCTAAAGGTACAACCGTTATTCTCATTACGCATCGTCCAAATATTTTACAAGTTACCAATAAATTGGCTCTTATGCAACAAGGCTTATTGCAAATGTATGGCAATACAAATGAAGTTCTCCAAAAGTTGCAACAACAAGCCAATCCTCAGCCGCAACCTTCCGCTAAAGCACAACCCGCCTCAGCGCCTCAAGTTGTCTCTTTGAGCAAACCAGTAGGAGCATAATATGAAGAATGAATTTTCAAAACCAGACTCAAATGATAAAAATGTTATTAAATTTGGGATGGGTGTCATTATCGTTGTATTTGTTATCTTAGGTGGATGGATGGCATTTGCACCACTAGCGAGTTCAGCTGTTTCTGTAGGTATGGTTTCTGCAGATCTTAATAAAAAGACAGTACAGCATTTAGAAGGTGGTATTGTAGAAGAAATTTTAGTAAAAAATGGAGATTTTGTAAAAGAAAATCAAGTCTTATTAAAGTTTCAAAATACTAATGCTTCTGCGCAACTGGATATTTTAAAAAACCAGTATTTAGAGGCTTTGGTCTTAGAATCACGCCTTGAATCACAAATCGCAGATTTAGACGAAATACAACTTTCTGATGAAATTAAAGCGCAAGAACAGACACCAGCACTTTTAACAATTATTGGTAGGCAAAAACAGATTTTTGATTTGAAACAAAAAATGGTTAAAAATGATGAGCTAATCACCACGCAAAGAGTAGCACAATTGAGTAAATATAAAGAAGGTATTACTTCTCTTATCAATAGTAAGGCAACACGGCTCAAGTCTATCGAAGAAGAAATAAGTGAATGGAAAGTACTTTTTGCCGAGCAATTGGTTGATAAACTTAAATTAAGAGAGTTGACACGAGAAAAAACACTGGTTGAAGGCGATATCGCAAATTCAAAATCAGAAATAGCTAAAGCAGAAGAGCAAACAAGTGAATTAAAATCTCAACTATTAGCGCGAAAAAAAGATGTTCAAGATAAAACATTTGCAGAATCCGTAAGCAATAAAAATGAACTTTCAGGCTTAAGATCAAAAATTATTGCTGCGGAAGATACAACCCAAAGGCTTGTCGTTAAAGCTCCTATATCAGGCGTTATAGCTGGAATGGAGATACATACAGTAGGTGGTGTTATTGCAGCAGGTAAACCTATCCTTGATATTGTTCCAGAAGATTCAAAGTTGGTTATTGTGACGAGGGTGGAAACTAAAGATATTGACAAAGTACATACAGGGTTACTTGCCGATATACGATTTTCAGCATTTGATACAAGACATACCAATGTCATTGAAGGTAGAGTTATGCATGTTTCTGCTGATAGCTTGATAGATCAAAAATCAGGTACGCCTTATTATGAGGCTAAGATAGAGCTAACATCCAAGGGTTATGAGCAAGTGAGAGGTTATAACTTTAATCTTGTATCAGGTATGCCAGCAGAGGTAATGATAAAGATACAAGATAGAACAGCACTAAACTATCTCGTCAAACCATTTTTAGATATGTTGAGTAGAAGTTTTAATGAAGAATAAAAAAATAGCTATTATTCATGATTGGCTGAGTGTTAATGGTGGAGCTGAAATTGTTCTAAAACACATCTTGTCAATGTTCCCAGAAGCAGATATCTATACTATGGTAGATATCTTGCCAGAGGGTGAAAGAGAATGGCTAGAGGGACATACTATTTATACTTCTGTATTGCAGAAAAATAGATGGATTGCAAAAAAATACCAATATTTTATACCCTTAATGCCTTATTTGATAGAGCAGTTTGATCTTGGAAGATACGATGTTATCATCTCAGGCTCTCATGCCGTGGCTAAAGGAGTGATTACGCATCCACATCAAAATCATATCGCTTATATCTATTCACCGATGCGATATGCATGGGATTTAATGTACGAACATGAGAGACTTGGTATATTTGGAAGTGGCTTAATGCGTTTTATGATGAAACGGTGGTTACATAAAATGCGTATTTGGGATTTTGTTTCAGCACAAAGACCTGATATTTTGATAGCTGATTCATCTTTTATTCAAAAGCGCATCGAGAAGTGTTGGCGACGAGAAGCAACGGTGATTTATCCACCAGTCGAATTTGATGATTGTATTTATAATGAATGTAAAGAAGACTACTATATTACCCTTTCGCGGCTTGTTGGGTATAAGAGAATTGATCTTATTATCGAAGCTTTTAATGCTATGCCAGAGAAGAAGCTAATCATTATAGGTGATGGCAATGCTTCACATAAATTAAAAGAAATGGCTAATGAGAACATCATTTTTAAAGGGCATTTACCTAAAAAAGAGGCTTTAGCTTATGTTAGTAGAGCGAAAGCATTTGTATTTATGGCAAAAGAGGATTTTGGTATCGCACCTCTTGAGGCATCTGCTTGTGGAACTCCTGTTATTGCTTATGGACAAGGTGGTGCAAGTGAAACGATTATTAATGGAAAAACAGGTCTTTTTGTCGAAGAACAAACGAGCATTGCACTTCAACAAGCCATTAAAGATTTTGAAATACTTACGATAGATTCTAAAGAATGTGCCAAAAATGCAGCAAATTTTTCAATTGAAATTTTCAAAGAGAAATTTCAATTTTATTTTAATGAAAAGGAAAAGTTATGAATCGCTATTTGGTCATATTGTCACTTATGATAAGTTTGCTTAGTAGTACAGATATGCCTACTGTAACACTGAGTGATGCTTATAAGGCAGCTCTTTTATATGAAGCAAAGCTAAAATCAGTAGGATATCAAGTAGATGCTAAAGAAGAAGATGTTAAACAAGCAGAATCACAACTTTACCCCCAAATATTTGCCTCATTAGATAATTCAAATAGAAAATATAAAGAAAATTTTTATAAAAGAGATATTAAAGAAAACTATAATTCAGCATCCATTACGGCAAATCAGGCTCTGTATCATCCTGAGATTTTTTCTCAAATAGAAAGTGCTGAGTTAAAAGTTGATTCTGCAAAAATATATCTTTCTAAACAACAACAAGAATTAGCCTATAAAGTTTCAGATGCGTATATTTCGATTTTAAAATATCAAAATAGTGTTGCTGTCGCGCTTTCTTATGTCAATACGAATTTAATCAAACATCAGCAAATTTCTGAAAAATTTGATCTTGCATTAGCAAATAAAATGGATTTTTTAGAATCAAAGCTTTCTTATGAACAAGCTAAGATAACACTCCATAAGCAAGAAAATTTACTCTCTTTGGCAAAAGTAAAATTGAAAAACCTCACAGGTATTGATGTCGAAACAATACCGTCGGTTGAATTCGATACGCTTTCGATAGAAAATTTATTATTTATTGAAAAGACAGAGGATTTGCACAATAATCCAGATATTAAGATGGCACAACTTAGTACTAAAATTTATGAAAAAGAGATAGAAAGTGCAAAATATGGGCATTATCCCAAGCTTGATTTGAGTATTTCGCATACTGAATATAATACTAAAGATACAACAGTTGACTACGAGAGAGATAGCAGAATAATGCTTGAGTTTAAAATTCCTATTTTTCAAGGAGGAAGAATTTCTTCTCAAATTGAAAAAAACAAGATAATGCTTAATTCTGCTAAAGAAGATTTGGTTGATCAGCAAAGGGAAGTTAAAATTAAATATGAAGAGCTTATTTTAAATTATGAAGCTGCTCTTAAAGATATAGCCTTGCAAAAAAATGCACAAAATTCGGCTACACTTTATTTAAGTGCTGTTCAAAAAGGCCATGAATATGGATTAAAAAACCTGATTGATTTAGAAGATGCAAAAACCAAACTTTATGAAACAAAGTTTAAGCTCATTGATTCGGTATATACACTCATTAATTCATATGTAGGTATTTTAAATATTACCGGCAAACTAACGACTAAAGATATTGAAAAACTTAATGAAATAATTTTTAAAACAAGTTAAATGCAAATGCGAGTACAATAACCGTATGAAGAATTATACACTTAACACAATACTTTTTTTATGCGATTCATTCTTTCTATGGATAGTGTATTATAGTGTTGGATGGTTTCGTGAGATTGCTGAAATGATTGGTATGTTACCTTTTCGAACATATGATCAAAGGGATTTTATTTTTGTTTATGTCCTTATTACATTAATTTTACTATATGAAAAAATTTATAAATATCGATTTGATTTTTGGGAAGAGACGAAACTCATACTCAAAGCACTCCTCCTCTCTTTTGTTATTGTGCTCTCCTTTTTAATGCTCAGTAAAATCAATATGGAGTACTCAAGATCTTTTCTTGTGATGTATTTTGTAGCGCTCTTTCTATTAATGCCTATTTTTAAAAGATATACAAAAAAAATGCTTTTTTCATCTCTCTACTTAAGAAAAAGAGTAAAAATCATAGGCGATAAAGAACAAAAAAAAGTCATGAAAGAAGAGTTTAAAAAAAATTGGTATTTGGGATTGCATAGCGTTGAAAGTACGCATGATGCTATTTTTATAGCTACCAAAGATATGCCTATGGACACACTTAATACTTATTTAAATAAATATATGAAAGAGAGTAAAGATCTTTACCTCTTACCGTATATCTCTAAAGTAAATTTTGCTGAAGCCAATATGATGGAGTATTTCAATATTAGAACATCGGTAATTCATATCGAAAATGAGTTACTCAAACCACGAAATATTTTACTTAAAGAACTTTTTGAAAAGATTATAACACTGATTATATTTCCATTTTTTTTGCTCTTACATATATTCATTTGTTACCTCATCAAGATAGATTCCAAAGGATCTGTCTTGTTTAAACAAAGGAGATTGGGGAAAAACAATAACTTTTTTAAATGCTTAAAATATAGAACGATGTTAGAGAATAGTGATGAATTATTATCCTCGTATCTTCGAAGCCACCCTGATGAAGTAGCCTACCATGACAAGTATCATAAATACAAAAATGATCCTAGAATTACGAAGATAGGAAAGTTTTTACGCAGAACTTCGCTTGATGAGTTGCCTCAAATCATTAATGTATTAAAAGGTGATATGAATTTGGTTGGACCAAGACCTTATATGTTAGAAGAAATGACAAAAATTGAAGATGATTTACATACAATACTAAGTGTTAAACCTGGCATTACAGGACTTTGGCAAGTAAGTGGTCGAAATAATGTGACTTTTGAAAGTCGCAAGGAGCTTGATATCTGGTATATACAAAATTGGTCATTATGGATGGATTTGGTGATTCTTTTTAAGACCATTAAAGTTGTTTTAATGAGAAAAGGGGCTCAGTAAAAAAGAAAGAGTTATGCTAGAATACTTCTTATATTTTGAATGTCAAAATGGAGATAGCGATGGAAGAAGAGAGTGATAGCATAGAGGATTTGGAAAGAGAGAATGTCTCTGAATCAGCTTTTGATTTTATTGTCTTAGTTCAAAATTTTAATGATGAGTTTTTTAATGATGAATATGAAGTCTTAAAGTTTAATATCAATTTCTTAGAGAGTAATGGATTTGCCTATCAGACAAAAATTGACTATATGAAACTTAATCGTTTTATTGCGGCCGCATATAATACCATCGAGTCAAATGATATACAAGTCATTGACGCTTTAATATCTAAATTCTACAAAGATGTTGTTTTCCTCAACAGTTTTTATAAAAATTTTCTCGAAAAATCTAAAGATGCAGAGAGCGTATTTAAGCACTTTTTTTTAAAATTTGTCGGAGGTATGAGTGAGCTATATAACTTATTAAGTGAAAAAGAAAAGCAAAAATTAAGTGAAGAAGAATGTGCTGCTTTTGAAGATTATATCAAAGAAGAATTTATTAATGAATTTAAAAAAGAACGAGATGATTATGAACAGCATTTGCGTTCCATCATCAATACAAAAACTTATTATTTTGATAAACTTTTATGGAGTGAAGCCAAGAATAGCCCTGCGATTTTAGATTTTTTCAAAAAATCAAAACGCACAGATGGCGAATTAACCGAAGAACTCTCAACGAAAATATTTATAAAACAGTACATGCAAAGTATTGATCTTTCCCATACGAAAGACATTAAATGGCATCAATATTTGCAAAATGTACTCATGATAATGGATTAATCATGGTTATTAAAAATACAAATTATACAAAAATTGAGATAGGTCGTATTTTAGAAGCAGGTCATGCTAGTAAACTTACTGTCTCTCAAGAAAAGCTATTGGAAATCAGTGATAGAATTTACTTATTTGATGGTATTTCTAAAGAAGATATTATTCGGATGACTACGAATGTTAAATTTAAACGACATGCAAAAGGTGAAGTCATTATGAATGCAGGTGATACCAGTAAAGAGGTCTATTTTATCCTCAATGGTACAGGTGTCGTCGTAGTGGACGGTAAAAAGATTGTTGCAACGATTGACTCTGGTAACATGT
>JAQWCT010000214.1 GCA_028705785.1 Sulfurospirillaceae bacterium
CAGGTCCAGAAATGGCAGCTCCTCCAAAGCTTGTTGAAGAGAGAATCAATTCTATTCCTGAGTATGTAGATGAGTTTAAAGTCGCTTACGGTGATAATGTTAAGGTGAGCTTTGAAAAAATTACCTCTACGATTGCTATTTTTGAAAAAACATTGGTAACACCATCAAAATTTGATGATTTTCTTAATGGCAATGACAATGCCCTTTCAAAAGCTGAAAAAGAAGGTTTAGAAGTATTCCTTGATAAAGGCTGTGCAGCATGTCATAATGGTATAGCCCTTGGTGGAACAATGCAGCCATTCCAAGTTGCTGGTAAATATAAATTTGCACAAGTAGGGGATTTTAAAGGTGATAAAAATGGTATGGTTAAAACACCAACACTTAGAAATATCACTGAAACAGCACCATATTTCCATAATGGAGCCATTTGGTCACTTAAAGATGCAATTAAAGAGATGGGAAGTACGCAGCTAGGTATTGCTATTACAGATGCAGAGAGTGCGAAGATAGAAACATTCCTTAAAGCACTTAAAGGAAGAAAACCAGCGATTAGTTATCCACAATTGCCTGAGAGTACAGCTAAAACACCTGTACCTGACGCAAAATTGTAGTTTTGTAAGAGGTGTGGATTTACTCCACGCCTCTAATTCTTCTCATTTCCATCTCTCGCTCTTTTAAAAATAACTCAAGATTGTACTTTGAACGATATTCTGGTGTCATAAGATGAATGAGGATATCGCCCATATCGATGACTGTCCAGTTATTATCAGCATCTACATTTAAAAAAACTTCACCAGCACCTTTGAGTTCTGTTTTAAGGTGATCAAGAAGTGAAAGACCATGCCTTTCTCCCATGGTAGTTGCTATAACAACACTGTCAACAAAGTAATCTTTGTTTCGCATGTCAAATACTTGTATATCTTCTGCTTTTTTCTCGCTGAGTGCGAAAACGATTTTTGCATTTCTATTATCCATTTGGTTCCTTGTGTAATACGCTTTGACTTCATGAAGGAGCACTTTTGGGATAAACTTTTCATCCAAAAAGCTTCGAAGCTTTGAAGAACTGATATTAACATTAATAGACAATTTTTTCAAGTCTTTTGGCAGTTTTTCTCCATTCCTTGTGGCAACTACACACTCCACTAACGAGATGAGGTGTTCATATTGATGCCAGCTTGGCAGGGAATCATAACTATCCGAGCCTAAGAGGAGATAGAGTTTTGACGAGGGGTATAATTTCTTTACATGTAAGAGTGTTTCGATAGTGGGAACTTGTCTCTTTTGGTCGCATTCGTATGAGAGAATTTCGACTTTGGGAAGTCCATGAAAAAGTTTTTCAAGCCATGCTTGTCGAAGTTTTGCAGGGGCGCAAAAATGCTCTTTAAAAGGGCTAAGATAAGTCGGAACGACTAAAAGTTTATCAATATCAAGTATCTCTAAAGCTTTTTGGACAATCAATTCGTGTCCAATGTGCGGAGGGTCAAACGAGCCTCCAAAGATTGCTATTTTCAAGTTTACCTCTTAATCTTTTTTATACATCATTTTTGCTAAAATAGACGCGTTTTTATACAAGCAAAAAATTACCTTATTATAACAAAAGGAAAGCACATGGCACTTAAAATTGCTATAAATGGATTTGGTCGCATTGGAAGATGTGTGGCTAGAATTATTGATTCGAGGGATGATGTGGAATTGGTCTGTGTTAATGACACGGCTGATCGCGCTATGACAAAACAATTATTAAAATATGATAGCGTTCATGGTGTTTTTGGAGGTGCGGTGGAACTTTTAGAAGATGATTATATGCAAATGGGAAAAGCCAAAGTTAAAATGTTTTCAACGCGAGATGCAAAAGCACTGAACTTTAAAGATTATGGTGTGGATGTTGTTTTAGAATGTACAGGTGCCCTTTTGAGTCAAAAAGAGGCACAAGTATTTATCGATAGTGGTATCAAAAGAGTCGTGATGTCAGCACCTGCAAAGGACGATACACCCACTTTTGTTATCGGTGTGAATGAACACACTTATGCAGGACAAGCTATCGTTTCGAATGCAAGTTGTACAACAAACTGCCTAGGACCTGTTGCTAAAATCCTTGATGATGCTTTTGGTATCGATAAAGGTTTGATGACAACCATTCACTCGTATACCAATGACCAAAATATTTTAGATGTTAAACACAGCAAAGATTTACGCAGAGCAAGAGCCGCTGCGATTAATATGATTCCTACAACCACGGGAGCGGCTAAAGCCATAGGGCTTGTATTGCCACACCTCAAGGGAAGATTGCACGGTCAAAGTGTTCGTGTTCCAACTCCTAATGTTTCCATGGTAGATTTGAATGTTGTCGTCAAAAAACAAACCACCAAAGAAGAAGTAAATGCGCTTTTAACACAGTTTGCAACCACAAGTCTTAAAGGTATTTTGGAAGTCGATGTTGAGCAAAGAGTTTCTCAAGATTTTGTCACCAGTTCATTTAGTTCTATTGTAGCAATTGATTTAACGCAGGTTATCGGTGGAGATATGATTAAGGTTATGGCATGGTATGACAACGAATGGGGCTATTCAACGCGTTTGATTGATATGGCTTTACATGTAAGCAAATAAAAGGATCAAAGGATGATTAGGTCAGTTCGAGATTTGGATATTGAGGGTAAAAAAGTTTTTATTCGTTGTGATTTTAATGTTCCCTTAGATGAGTTTAACAATATTACCGATGATAGACGCGTTCGCTCAGCTGTTCAGACGATTCGCTATTGTTTGGACCATAATTGTTCCATTATTCTTGCGAGTCACTTGGGTCGCCCAAAAGGTGCTGTGGATGAAAAATACTCTCTAGCACCTGTGCAGATGCGACTAAAAAGACTTTTGGATAAAGAGATTATTTTAGCTTTGGATGTTGTGGGAAAAGATGCACAAGAAAAAGCACAAAATCTTCAAAATGGTGAGATTTTACTTTTAGAAAATTTGCGTTTTTGTAAAGGTGAAACTGCTAATGATGAAGAATTTGCTAAAACCTTAGCCGATATGGCAGAAGTCTATATCAATGATGCTTTTGGTGTTTGTCATCGTGCACATGCTTCTGTTGAGGCTATCACTCGATTTTTCAGCGAGAAAACTTCGGCAGCAGGCTTTTTACTTCAAAAAGAGGTTCAGTTTTCCAAAAACTTGCTTCGTAGACCAACACGACCTTTTGTCGCCGTTGTGGGCGGTAGTAAAGTAAGTGGTAAACTTCAAGCCCTTGTCAATCTTTTACCAAGAGTCGATAAATTGCTTATTGGTGGAGGGATGGCATTTACTTTTCTTAAAGCGCAAGGACTGGATATCGGTAATTCTTTGGTAGAAGATGATTTGCTCGATGAAGCCAATCGTGTGATGGAAGAGGCAAAAAAGCAAGGCGTTAAAGTCTATTTACCTGTTGATGTTGTTGCGGCGCAAACTTGCTCACAAGATGCCACCATCAAATTTGTGACCGTTCAAGAAATCCCTAAAGGCTGGATGGGACTCGACATTGGACCTGCTACTTCAAGATTATTTAGAGAAGCACTTGCCGATGCCCAAACAATCCTTTGGAATGGTCCAATGGGTGTTTTTGAAATCGAAAAATTTTCAAAAGGTAGTTTCAAACTCTCTCATGTTATCGCAGAAGCACATGCCACAACAGTTGTTGGCGGTGGTGATACGGCTGATGTGGTCGCTCGTGCTGGGGATGCCGATGAGATGACCTTTATCTCCACCGGTGGTGGAGCTAGTTTAGAGTTGATTGAGGGAAAAGAACTTCCTGGCGTGAAGCCCTTAACCAATGCTGATAGCGAAAACGAGTAAATATGATCATCGCATCAAACTTTAAAACCAATTTTACCAGAACAAAAACAGATGATTTTGTTCTCGCCATTCAAGATTTTATGCGTGATACTAGAAGCAATCAGCAAGTAAGAATTTTCGTACCTGCTACTGCGCTAGACCTTTTTGATGAGGTACCTTCTTTACATGTAGGCGCTCAAAATTTTTACCCTGTTCAAAATGGCTCATATACTGGCGAAATTGGTTTTGAACAACTGGAAGAATTTGGTATCGATACGGTGCTCATAGGGCATAGTGAAAGACGCCATATTTTAAGAGAATCTCAAGCATTCATCGCCCAAAAATTTGATTTTGCGCGTGATAAAAATGTTGAGATTGTCTATTGTGTGGGTGAGCCTAAAGAGATTCGCGCTCTTGGGATTGACGCTGTGATGGCATATATCTG
>JAQWCT010000021.1 GCA_028705785.1 Sulfurospirillaceae bacterium
ATTATGGAATTATGTAAGAAAATAAAAGGAATACTATGACAAGTGATTTTGTTAATCTTCTTAAAACAAAAGAGCTTAAAGCCACACCGCAAAGACTTTGTGTTCTTAAAGAGCTAGAAAAAAAAATGCATCCAAGTATTGATGATTTGTATGAAGCACTAAGAAAAGAAAATCCTTCAATGTCATTGGCGACAGTTTATAAAAATATAGGGGCATTAAAAGAAAAAGGACTTGTAATAGAGGTAAATATTGCTG
This sequence comes from Sulfurospirillaceae bacterium, assembly GCA_028705785.1. Lineage (GTDB taxonomy): Bacteria > Campylobacterota > Campylobacteria > Campylobacterales > Sulfurospirillaceae > Sulfurospirillum. Next base: position 256 of record JAQWCT010000021.1, read on the forward strand.
ATGGCAAGATGCGTTACGATATTTACACTAAACCGCATATTCATCTTTTTTGTCAACAGTGTCATTCTATTTGTGATATGGATTATAATGAAGATCTTTTTGATTATCAAGTCAAGTTAGAAAAAAATCAAAAAATAGAAATAAACAGATTAGATATTATGGCAACAACGAAAGATTGTAAGTTTTGCCGAAAGTCATAGAGAGAGGATATTTATCCCCCTCTATGTGCTACTTATAGTTTATCAGAATGATGTGCCAGATAATCTGCTACACCCTCAGTATTTGCTTTCATGCCCTCATCACCTTTTTGCCAACCAGCAGGACAAACCTCGCCGTACTCATTTGTAAAAAGCATAGTATCTATCATACGAATCATTTCATCAATATTTCTTCCAAGTGGTAAATCATTAATAACAGCGTGTCGTACTGTGCCATCTTTGTCTATTAAAAAAGAGCCACGAAGCGCAACACCTTCCTTAAATAGAACATCGTAATCCTTTGAGATTTGCTTAGTGATGTCTGCTACAAGAGGAAATCTCACTTGACCGATGCCGCCTTGATTCACAGGTGTATTTTTCCATGCAAAGTGTGAAAATTGTGAGTCAACAGATATCCCTATGACATTAATACCACGGTTTTTAAACTCATCTAATCTTTTATCAAAAGCAATAATTTCTGAAGGACATACAAAAGTAAAGTCTAAAGGATAGAAGAATAAAACAGTTCCTTTTGTACCAAAATTTTCATAAAGATTGAAATTATCGACAATTTGATTGTCACCTAAAACTGCGGTTGCTGTAAAATTTGGTGCTTTATTGGTTACTAACATAAATGACCCCTATATAAGAATTTTTATTTGTACGGAAATTATACAGCTTCTTTTAAAAAATACTTTAAAATAATAGGACTAATTTTATCCAATAAGCTTATGTTCTAAATTCACCCAATTTACTATTAAGATGCTCAGTCATTTTACTTAAATGTTCAGCAGCTCCTGCAATTTCTTCCACACTTCTGCTATTTTCACTTGAAATTTTGTTAATTTCACTAATTTTAGTAATGATATGTTCAATATCATTGCCTGTTTGAACATAACTATCAACGGTATGTTCTGTTACTTTAGTTACTGCATCAATAATTTTGAAAGTATCTTTCAAGCTATTTTCTACACCATTAGCCGTAAGCGCTAGTTCTTCAATTTTTTTAGAGTTACTTCCCATTTGCTCACTAGAATCCATAATGGACTGAACAATCACATTAATTGTTGCATTGATTTCAACAAGGCTTTTTTGAGTCCTCTCTGCAAGTTTTCGTACTTCATCTGCAACAACGGCAAAGCCTCGTCCATGTTCTCCTGCACGAGCAGCTTCAATAGCAGCATTAAGTGCTAAAAGGTTAGTCTGGTCAGCAATATCACTAATAACCGTTAAAACATTTTTAACTTGTTCTGCATCTGTACTTAGTTGCTGAACTTTTGATGCTAATTCAATTTCAATTGCAGAACTTTTTTGTATTTCTTGCGTAAGCTCAGCAACAGATCTACTCGCATTATGAAGTGAATCATTAGCTTTTGACATATCCTCTTTGCCATGTTTAGCTTGTTCAATTGATAAAGACATTTCTCTTTGGATTTGGCTAGCTTTAGTCGTTGTGTCATTAACAATAGAGGTTGATTTTTCAACCAGTTTTTCAACTTGTAGTGATGTTGTTGAAAGTTCATGAGAAATAGAGGAGTTTTCACTAGAAAGCGCTTTAGCATCACTAATTAAAGATCTTACTTTATCAATAAAATGGTTGATTTGCTCACTTGCTTGTGCTATTTCATCATTACCTGTGATTTTGAGTTTTCGTGTTAAATCACCATCGCCACTTGAAAGCTCTTTTGCTTTTTCGATGAGATTATTTAGCGGTTTCGTAACTAATTTATTAATAGCAATCCAAATAATGACTAACATAATAAGTGTTATAAAAATTGAAACATAAATAAGTCTTTTGCGTAAATTATCATTAGCTGCTTGAAAATCACTTACATTAGCTTTTCCTACAAGTACCCAGTCCCATTTTTCACATGTCGTAAAACTGATGATTTTATCTTGACCGTCTTCAACAACACGAAGCGTACCAATTTTCTCTTCTAAAATTTTTTTATCAATATCAGAAGTGATAATAGCGCCATCATTTTTAGGATGGACACTATAGGTTTTAGTTTTAGCATCAAGAGCATAAAAATAGCCATTTTCACCTATTTTCATTTTAATGACTTCATTTTTAAGTGTTTTGAGCCCCTCTGTGAAATTATATCCTATGAATAAAATGCCAACAACTTTGTTATCTTCTATAATGGGCGTATAAGAAGTAATATAATTTTTACCAAATAATTTTGCTGCACCAATATATTTTTGCTTTTTTGTAACAAGATCATAGGCAGGACTTTTCTTTCCTAAAAATGTACCCATAGCTCTACTTCCATCTTCTTTTTTAAGAGAAGTTGAGATACGCACAAAATCATCTCCACTTGCTGCAAATACAGTGGCTACAGCGCCTGTGAGGTCAGTAAATGCTTCTACTTTCGCGAAATTATTATTAAGAGTAAAGCCACCTGAAGATAGAAGTGGCGTATCAACACCATTGACTTTTATTTTTTCATCAGGATTAACATAAAAATCGCCGAAACCAGATTCAAAAATAACAGCAAGTTTTGTTGCCATATCCTCAAGAGAGCCATTATAAATTTTCGTTGTTTGTTTGAGACTATCGACTTCGGTTTCTATTTTACTTTCTATTTGATTGTTAATATAGTTACTAAGATAGATGCTAATATAAGAAATAAAAGTAACCATAGAAATAGAAACTATTAAGACTTGAATTATTGTTACTTTTTTTGCCAATGAATTCATATTTTTCCCCTTGAATATATCATAATATTATAATACGGAAAAAAACCTTTTACCGTCTTTAAATTTTATTAACCTTTTATAAAAATTGAGTTTAATGCCACTTTCAATTTAGTTTCGATATAGTTTTCATTACTATAAAAACAACCAAAATTAAGGAGAAAAAAATGGCAGTAAAAATTACCGATATTTGTATATCATGTGGCGCCTGTATTGATGAGTGCCCAGTTGAAGCGATTGTAGATGATAGTGATAACCCAACGGGTGCAGACATTTATTATGTATATGCAGACAAGTGTGTTGAGTGTGTAGGTCATCATGATGCTCCAGCATGTGCAGAAGCATGTCCAACTGAAGGCTGTATCGTTTGGGATGCTCCATTTGCAGGACAACCAAGTCGTGAAGAGATTGGTGCAGATATGAGAACTGGCACAACGGCTTGTGCTGAATAACAATCAATAAAAGAGGTTAATTCCTCTTTTATTTTATTTTTTATTCAAAATTAATTGATATTACATAAAAATTCTGCTATACTCCCAAGTTCTAAATTCTCAACAATATTTTTTATTAATCAAACCTTAGGAGATCATCGTGGAAAACACATTATCCATCATAAAACCAGACGCAGTAGCTAAAAATGTTATTGGAAAAATCGTAGATAGATTCGAATCAAATGGCTTAAAAATCGCAGCTATGAAAAAAGTACAATTAAGTGAAGCAGACGCTGGCGCTTTTTATGCTGTACATGCTCATAGACCATTTTTTGGTGAATTAGTAAAGTTTATGACAAGTGGTCCTGTTGTTATCATGGTTTTAGAAGGCGAAAATGCTGTCGCAAAAAATCGTGAGTTAATGGGTGCTACCAATCCTAAAGAAGCTACAGCTGGTACTATTCGCGCAGATTTTGCAGAGAGTATTGATGCAAATGCAGTTCATGGTAGTGATAGTGCTGAAAATGCAAAAATTGAAATTGACTTCTTTTTTGCAAGAAGAGAAATCGTTTAATTAATGCAGATCGAGTTCAAAAAAATTCCAACAACAGGTGTTCATTTTGAAGTCTCACTAGGAGACATCACCGTTGTGGGCAATGCTACAAAAATAGATAAGACAATGGTTCGTGTTGATGGCACTATGTGTGGGACAGTTTTTCATGCGTGTGATAGATGTGCGACAGAGTTTACTCTCAAGGTAGATGAAAAGGTTGAGGTCTTTGCCAGCGATGGTCTTTATGATGACAAGAGTGGAGAAGATCTTTTAAATATAGTAGAATTTTTTGATGGTTCAATAAATTTCGATACAATACTTCAAAGTGAATTAGAAGCTTTGAGGAGTGATTACCACTACTGTGGTGGTTGCGAACAAATACAAGGAGTATAAAATGGCAGTTCCAAAGAGACGCGTAAGTAAAACAAGAGCAGCAAAGAGAAGAACACACTACACAGTAACACTTCCCGTGCCAGTAAAAGACAGTGATGGTACATGGAAAATGCCTCACAGAATTAACAAAACAACAGGCGAATACAAAAGCTAGATGTTGACAATAGCAATTGATGCGATGGGCGGTGACTTTGGTCCTGCCCCTATCATCGAAGGAACTATTCAAGCACTGAGAGAAAGAAAATTCAAAGCTTTGATTGTTGGTGACTCTTCACAACTTAAACCCCTTATCCCATCAGAATATTTCGATAGAATCTCTTTTGTAGAATCAACTGATGTTTTAGACATGCACGAAGCAGCAACGAATGCTTTAAAGCGTAAAGAGACATCGATTTACAAAGCAGTTGACTTAGTAAGAGATAAATTGGCAGATGCAGTTGTTTCTGTAGGGCATAGTGGGGCAACGATGAGTTTAGCAACACTGAGGATAGGAAGACTTAAAGGTGTTTTAAGACCTGCTATCGCGACTATTATGCCAACAGCAGTTAATGGAAAACTCAGCCTTGTTCTCGATGTCGGTGCTAATGTTGATTGCAAAGCTGAGCATTTAGCGCAGTTTGCTATTATGGGTGAAGCCTATGCTAAAGATGTTTTAAAAGTCCCCAGACCTAAAGTCGGACTTCTCTCCAATGGAGAAGAAGAGAGCAAAGGAAATGAGGTTAGCAAAGAAGCCTATAGCCTTTTGCGTGAATTGGATAGTTTTGTGGGTAATGTTGAGGGTAATAATGTTTTTGATGGCTCTGTTGATGTCATTGTTTGTGATGGTTTTGTAGGTAATATCCTACTTAAAACCAGTGAAGGTGTTGCAGATTCTATCACTAAGATTATTAAACAAAATGTGAGAAGGTCTCCATTAGCGATTGCTGGAGCTGTGTTGATGCGTAAAGTTTTTAGCGTGCTTAAAAAGCAAGTTGATTATGCTGAATATGGTGGGGCACCACTTATTGGCATTAATGGCTGTGCTATTATTGGACATGGTAAAAGTAATGCTAAAGCGGTTAAAAATGCTATTTTTCAGGCCATTAATTTTTCAAGTTCAAACATTAATTCTGATATTGAACAACGATTAGCAATATTAGAGAAATAAAGGAATTTATGGTGTATGCATCTTTGAAATCTATTGGTGGCTATGCTCCCACACATATTCTTACAAATGCTGATCTTGAAAAGATGGTAGATACTGATGATGAGTGGATAAAAAAACGAACAGGCATTGAAGAGAGACGCATCGCATCAAGTGAAGAAGATACGAGTGATTTAGGCGTAAAAGCCGCTCTTTTAGCTATTGAAAGGGCAGGTATTGATAAAAGTGAAATAGATATGATTATCTGCGCTACTTTATCACCAGATTATTTATGTATGCCCTCAACGGCATGTGTGATTGCTGGAAAACTTGATATCCAAAATGTTATGGCATTCGATATCAGTGCAGCGTGTAGTGGTTTTGTTTATATGCTTTCGATGGCAAAAGCCTTTATAGAATCAGGCGCTAAAAAAAATATTTTACTTATTGGTGCGGAAAAAATTAGTAGTGTTGTAGATTATACCGATCGGGGTACATGTATCTTATTTGGCGATGGCGCAGGCGCTGCAATTATTAGTGTTACTCATGATAAAAATGAAGCCATCCTTGATGTTCATGCATCTGCTGATGGAAGATATGGTGATTTACTCATTACTCCTGGTTGCGGTTCTAAATACCCCTGTTCACAAGAAACTTTGGATAATAGACTCAATTTTATCAAGATGAGTGGCAATGATGTTTATAAGATAGCCGTTAGAACATTGACTAATGATGTTATTGATATTTTAGAAACAAATAATCTTGATGTTTCACAAATTGACCATTTTATTCCTCATCAAGCTAATCTTAGGATTATAGAAGCTGTGCGTTCTAAGCTCAATTTTCCTATTGAAAAAACCGTTTTAACGGTTGCAAAATATGGCAATACCTCAGCAGCATCCATTCCTATGGCGATTAACGATGCTTACGAAGAAGGTCGTATCAAAAAAGGTGATTTGATGCTTTTAGATACTTTCGGTGGTGGATTTACATGGGCAAGTGCGCTCGTGAGATTTGGTGGTAACTAGGCTTACATGTAAGCCTAGTATCTAAAGAATTTTATGCAGTGTTGTCGCTTTACTCATCCACGCTTCTAAACTCTTCCAATCATTTTCTTCAATCATTTTTTTAGATTTTTCAAGTTCTTTTTCAAAGAGCGTAATAGAGTTTAAAATATTTTCCTTGTTTTGCTTAAAGATGTCTGCCCACATTTGAGGAGAACTTTTTGCAACCCTACTCATGTCTTTAAATCCACCCGCAGCAAGCAGTAAAATACTTTTAGGATCTTCTTGTCCCATAACGCTATTTGCCAAAGCATAGCTGATAGCATGAGGTAAATGCGAGATAAAAGAAGCATGAGTATCATGCGAAATAGCATCCATAAAAACTATTTTCATGCCAATATGTGAAAAGATTTGAATGGCTCTATTTTTGTGCAAGTCACCGCTATTATCAGTATCACAAAGAACAACGATTTTGTCATGATAAAGATTTTGAATCGCTGCGCTTGGTCCAAATTTTTCAGTACCTGTCATGGGATGTGCTGCAATAAAATTTTCTCTAATTGAAGGAGGGGTAGATTTGAGAATTTCTTCTTTCGTACTTCCTAGGTCTATGATGGTTGTTTTTGGCGAAATATCTTGTAATTCTTGAAGGGCATTGATAATGCCTCCAACAGGAATAGCTAAAAAAATAACATCACAAGTTTTAATTTCTTTAAAAGAGACAATTTCATGAATGAGACCAAGTTTGAGAGCTTCTTCACAGTGGGTAAGATTATGATCGAACCCTAAAATTTTAGAGACTAATTTAGTGTTTTGGAGTGCCAAACCAAGAGAACCACCCATCAATCCCAATCCAACAATACCGATTGTCATATACACTCCTTAGGCAATTTAATAGCCACTTAATTCTAGAGATGGTATTATATTTCAAAATATCTAAAAATACTATTCTAGGGTTTATCAGAATGAAAAAAATAGCCATATTGTCTTTAATTACTGCTTCTTATTTGTGTGCGGCTACGCTTAATAGTCTCAAATTTGACGGCATGATCCATCTTTCTCCAGAAAGCGCGTCAGAGCTGATCGATATGAAAGCAGGGGATGTTGTGGATATCGAAAAAATCGATAAAGCCATCAAAATATTATACAAACAAAATTATTTTGAAGATGTTTGGATAGAAGAAGTTGGTGAAGGAAATCTTGTTGTACATGTAAAAGAAAAGCCTGTAGTTGCCAAGATAGATTTTTTAGGTATCGGGGATAATGATAAGGATGAAGTTGCAAAGCTTGCAAGTATTAAAAAAGGTGAAGTTTACGACCAAGAAAAAGCAGAACTCTCAAAGCTTAAAATTATCAAATTTTTTGAAGATAAAGGTTATTTTGACTCAGTTGTTGAGATAAAAACAGAACCTTTAAATGAAAAGCTTTCTTTATCGCTTGATTTCGTCATTAACCGTGGTGAAAATATTATTATTAAAACAGTTGATCTTTGTGGGGCTAAAGAACTTAAATACAAAGATGTTGAGCCAAATATCGCGAATAAATCTGAAGAGATGCTTCCTTGGCTATGGGGTTTTAATGATGGTAAGTTGAGATTGAGTGATCTAGAAAATGATTCTGCAAGAATTAAAGATGTTTATATGCAACATGGATATCTTGATGTTGATGTGACTCAGCCATTCCTAAAAACCTATCTTGATAGTTATACTGCCAATTTAGTTTATGGAATTATAGAGGGAGAACAATACAAAGTAGGGACAATCAATATAGAAATAGCCGAAAATATGATTGATGTTAAGGCTGTTATTGATGAGATGTTCTTACAAAGTGGTAAGGTATTTAATGTCGCGAAACTTCGTAAAGATATGACATTGATTGAAACTAAAGTTGCAGACCTTGGTTATGCTTTTGTTAAAATTTCCCCTGATATTAAAAATGATAAAGAAAAGCATTTAGCAAACATCACTTATCGTGTAATGCCAGGTGAAAAAGTAACAATTAATAGTGTAAGAATTGCTGGCAATAGTCGAACGATTGATAGAGTTGTAAGAAGAGAGATTTTTCTTGCCAATGGTGATCAATATACAAGAACAGATGTCACTGATTCTAAAAGCGCACTCAAACGAACAGGTTATTTTGAAGATGTAGAAATAAAAGAAGAGCGATTAAGTAAGAATACAATGGACTTAGTGGTAAATGTTAAAGAAGCTTCTACAGGTTCTATTGGTGGCGGTATTGGGTATGGTTCTTCTGATGGCTTATTGTTGAGTGCAAGCCTTTCTGATGGTAATATTTTTGGGTCTGGCCTTAGAGCAGGTATTGATATTGAACGATCAGATAGCGAACTTAATGGCGCAATTTCTTTAGCAAATCCAAGGCTTTTTGACTCTATTTATAGTTTAAGTGGAAGAATTTATGCTTCTCAAAGTGATTATTACTATTATGATGAAGAGAAGCAAGGGTTTAATATCGTGCTTGGGCGAAAGTTAGGTCGAAATTGGGGTGCTTCTATAGGGTATATTTTAGAGCAATCTAAACTTTCTGATGTTTCTTCTACTATAGATACAAATACTTATACTTTGGAAAGAACACTTAAAAGCTCTATCGTTCCAGCTCTTTCTTTTAATAATACCGATGACTTTTATCTTCCAAGAACAGGTATAGCAGCGAGTACAAGTGTTGAATTTGCAGGACTTGGTGGAGAAGAAAAATTTATTAATAATGTGAATAAGTTCGCAATTTATTATGGTCTTCAAGATTTGATTGATTATGACTTGATTTTACGATACAAAGCTCAGTTTAAATATTTGGCAATGAATGACGCAGATGCTAAATATTCTTATGGAGAGAAGTATTATATGGGTGGTATTCGAACGATTAGAGGATATGAATCTAACTCTATTTCACCTAAAGATACCAGCGGAAATCTCATCGGCGGAAATATGATGTTTGCAAACTCAGTCGAAGCAAGCTTTCCTTTGATAGAGAGACTTAAAATGAGGGGCGCGATATTTTTTGATTATGGTTTTATTGGAGAAGATAATCTTGATATTAAACGCGCAGGAACAGGTATGGCTCTTGAATGGATTTCACCTTTAGGTCCAATTGGATTAGTGTTCTCACAACCAGTTCTAGATGAAGCAGGGGATAGAACAGCCTCGTTTGAATTTACTATCGGACAAAAATTTTAAGATAAGAGAGAGTTTCTCTCTTATCGCTTCTTTACTTAATAATAATAGCGAAAGATGCAGGTTTAATAAGTTGTTTGATTTGTTCTTTAGCTAAAAAAAGTTTTTGATCTGCTTTAATAGTGAGCGTATGGTTTTCATAACTAAGTGCAATTTTCCCTCTACTTAAATCAGCATTAATAGCCTTTGCCAAAGAGAGTAAAAAACTAAGCCAACCTAGTGTTTGCATATCTGGCAAAATAGTTTTATAAGTCTCAATATCTTCGTCAGACGGTAATTTATTGGTATGATATTTAATCAAAATCGCAATGAGAATTTTTTGCTCGTGTGAAAATCCATAGTTTAAGTTATTAATAACAAAATAAAAACTATGAAGATTATTTTGGTAAAAACCAAGTTTAATACCAATATTATAAAGTTCTGCTGCAACAGAGAGTTCGAATTTATACTCTTGGGGGAGGCCATGCAGAGGGCTGAGAGCGTCAAAAAGTAAATTAGAGACCCGTTTAACATACAAATCATCTTTTTCATTAATGGTGAATCTATCTTTAATACTACGAAGACTTAGTTTAAAATGAGGGCTAAATTTATGTTTAGAAGATCGAAGTAAGTCGCATAAATAGGCACCTTCCCTCACGCCTGCACCACTAGTAATGACTTTGGTAGCGTGCAATATTTGATAGATGGATTGAAAGATAACGCATCCTTCTCGCATAGTATCATATCTATCTTTTCTCACACCTAGATTTTTAAGTCCTAATACATCTGAATTGATAATAGACTCTATTAGCGGAGCATGATTTTCAATGTTGTATTCAAAGCCATGTACAGTTTTTAAAGGATAGTTTATCTTTTCCATAACCATCTTCGATAAAGATCGAAGTGTTCCACCGATGCCTATGATCTCATCAGCATAAAATCTTGACGGAATATTTTCAATTTCCTTATTGATAGCAAGACGGATGGTTTCTAAAGAACTTTTCTTATCAAAATAAAGCTCTTTTAGCCGGACAGTTCCTATATCTAAAGAGATAGTTTCAACGATATTTCCATTTTCAATTTTAGCAAGTTCTGTAGAACCTCCACCAATATCAATAGTAACAGCATTTTGAATAGGCTTAAGATAGTTGATGGAGCCTACAGCCCCATAGTAAGCTTCTTTGGTGCCCTCGATAATTTTAATATTAATACCTAATTTATGATGGACTTGTTTAATGAATTCGCTAGCATTAGGAGCATCTCTAAGGGCTGAAGTGGCGATACATAGGGTTTTGTTGCATTTAAGGCTTTGAATGATATGGTTAAATTCATCTAATGCACTAAAGGCTCTCTTGAGTGCGGCATCTTGGAGTACACCTCCATAATTATATGCACCCTCACCAATTCTTACACGACTTTTTGTTTCATTAATGAGGTGGAAAGCGAAGCTACTACTTTTTTCAAAGATTGCCATTCTTGCAGAGTTTGATCCTATGTCAATAATGGCAGTTCGCTTTGACATTATTCTTCGCTATTGAGTTGTTCAAATTTTAATTTTAACTCTTCCACACTCTCAATGTTGTCTGGATCTGGGGTAATGCACTCTACAGGGCAAACAGCGATACAAGAGGGTTCGTCGTAATGACCAACACATTCTGTACAAATATCTGGATCGATGATGTAGATAGGATCAGACTCTTCTATTGCACCATTAGGACATTCATCTCTGCACGCATCACATGCGATACATTCTTCTGTAATCATTAAAGACATAATTTTTTTCCTCTTAAAATTTTGAAATCTTTATACACTAAAAATACTTTAATAAAATTTAAACAGCAATTTTTTTAATGGGTATGAGAAGTGAAGCAATTGTTCCTTGTCTATCAATTCTATTTTTAATAGAAATGGTAGCTCCTAGTGCATCAGCAGCACTTTTAGCCAAAAAAAGTCCAAGTCCAGCACCTGTTTGGTTACCGTAGCGTTTGAAAGGGGCAAAAAGATCCTTACTTTCATCAATACCAATTCCCTCATCGATGACGGATACATGAAATCCTTCTTTATCAGCGTAGGATTGTATCGTTATTTTCCCCTCTTTAGGTGTAAATTTGATGGCATTTTGAACAAAATTTTGCAAAATATGCACTAATAGCGTTGGTTGTATCGTTATTTTATAATTATTAGGAGTAATTTCTTCTTCAATATGCTTTTCTTCCATTTTAGCGAGGATAGTATAGTTGTTAGATTGTTCTTGTAAAAAGTGAATTAAGTCAATTTCTATAGGTTTTTCAAACTGTGCACCCTCTTGCCTCCCAATTTCCAAAATATTGCTGATCATTTTATTCATTTCATTGATAGTTTGGTTGTTGCTTTTAATAGTGTCAATATATTTTTCATTGTCTCTTGGTTTTAAGAGGGTAACTTCATTTTTAGTTTTCATAACGGCTAGGGGTGTTTTAAGCTCATGAGCAGCCCCAATAAAAAGCTCTTTTTGAGAATTAACAAAAATTTGGATACGGTCTACAAGTTTATTAATACTATTTCCCAGTGGTTGAAATTCATTTGGAAGTGTTTTTATATCAATGATTTGCAGAAAATTTTCATTCATAGTTGCTAATTTATGTGTTAAAGATCTAACAGGCAAGATAAGCATTCTTGATAAAAAGAGCGCATAAAAAAGTATTAAAAAAATAGCGCTAAGATTGATGATAAGAATATTTCTAAGAATTTTATCTAAGAGAATGTCAGTATTAGAAATATTTTTTGTAATTCCAATGAAGTTATGTTTGCGTTTTTCAAGAGGATAGTAAATCGTAAGAAATTTTTGTCCTTCTTTTTCACTATGTTCAAAAGAGACAACATTGCCTTGATTGACTCTGATGGCAACCGTTACTTGGACATCGGAGGGATTATTAATAGAACTCAATGAGGGGTCAAAGATATTAACACCCATTCGCTCCAGCGAACTGGTGCGAGAAGTTGCAATAATGGAAGCTTGTTTAGTAAGTTCTTGGGTGATATCTTCGAAGATAGAGATTTTGATGTAATTGTAGAGAATAACAGAAAAGATAACAATTAGTGTCGCCGAAGCGGACACTAATTGGAGTATAAAACTATCTCTTATACTTTTTTGGGAAAACAAAATCGATAACCTCTTCGTCTCACTGTCTCAATAGTTGAGATTTCTAATGGTTTATCCATTTTTTGACGAATTTGGTTGATAGCTACTTCGATAACATTTGGGGTAACAAGTTCTGGTTCTTCCCAGATAGCGTCAAGAAGTTGCTCTTTAGAAACAATTTGATCACTGTGTCGTGCAAGGTGAGTAAGGACTTCGAAAGGCTTACCTTTAAGTTCAATCTCAATACCTTTATAAGTGATTTTTTCTTCATCTGGATCGATAGTTAAATCATCGATTTTAATGACATTAGTGCCACCAAAACGAAGTCTAGCTTCGATTCGTGCAACTAAAATATCAAAATCAAAAGGCTTTTTGATGTAATCATCAGCGCCTGATTTAAGTGCTTTGATTTCACTCTCTTTGTCATCTTTGGCAGAAATAACAACTGCTGCAGTGCGTGGAGATTTTTGTTTGATAAGGTTGATTAAATCAACGCCATCACCATCTGGAAGCATCCAATCTGTTAAAACAAGATCATAATTTCGAATGCCGATGTAATATTCAGCATCTTTATAGTTTTCTGAACTATCAGTTTGGTATCCAAACTCTTGCAGACCTTCTGCGATTGTTTTATTGAGGGTAATTTCATCTTCAACGATTAAAATTCGCATTATAAATTCCTTAATTGCTAAAATTTAAAGGGAATTGTACCATAATTTTAGCTAGATTTAAAGTTTTTTTAATAAAAATTTAATTTTTCTTGAATTTTACTTTCAGTTTCACCGAAGCCATCGCATTTGGTAAAATGTCAGGTTTGGAAATTTTGAGGGTTATTTTTTGGATTTTTGGATGTAGAATTTTAATTTTTTGAATCAGGCTTTGAATTGCCTCTTCAAGAAGAAAATATTTTTCTTCTCTCAAATCATTTTCAATAAAATTACATAAAGCAGCATAATCAATAAAATTTTCACCATCATAAGGATAAGTTATTTTAGCATTGATGATGACTCGTTGGAGTGTTTCTCTCTCAGTTGGCAAAATGCCTATAATATTCTTACATGTAAGGTTTTGAATACAAATTTGCATTAGACGACTTTACTCTCCGTACCTTGAAAAAGTCTCATAATATTAGGGATGTGCTTGTAAACGATAATAAAAGCAATGATGAAAATAGGAGCATGTGTTTGAATAACATCAATATTAGGATGAATGATAAAAGAGGAGCCAATCAGTGTGGTGAGTGCAATAAGCGAAGATAAAGAGGAAACTTTCAAAGTTTTTCCTGCAAGAAACCATGCAACAAAGGCGATGGTGGTTTCAATAGGCAACATAAAAAAGAGTACACCAGCACCTGTAGCAACACCTTTTCCCCCTTCAAATTTGAGGTAAGGGCTATAACAATGTCCTACAACAGCAAAAATAGCGATGGCCCACAATGTTTCTGCACTAAGTCCCATCACGGTTGCAACGAGAAGTACAACAATACCTTTGAATGCATCAAGAACCACTGTGGTAATGGCGAGTTTTTTAGCTAACTTGGGATTTTCTTCTTTGAGAACACGCAAAACATTCGTAGCTCCAATGCTACCGCTCCCATCATTTCGGATATCTTTTCCCGTAAAACTTTTTGCTAAAAGAAGTCCAAAAGGAATTCCTCCCACAAGATAAGCGATGATATAAAATTGAATATTGATGTTAAAGAGAAAATCCAAGATGCGTCCTTGAGCGTTAAGTTGACAAAAGTATAGCAATAATTTTGTTATTATTTCTTTAACGCTATAATCACCTTTTTATATACTTCAAGGAATATATTTTGAACGAGATAGTTTTAAAAGACGAGATTATTAAACTCAAAAAAGCTTTACATGTAAGCATCGTTGCCCACTTTTATCAAAAAGATGAAGTGTTTGAATTGGCTGATTTTGTGGGAGATTCATTACAATTAGCCCAATGGGCGGCTAAGGATGAAAACCCGTATCTGCTGTTTTGCGGCGTAGGATTTATGGGACAAAGTGTGAAGATATTGGCTCCCAATAAAAGAGTTTTTATGCCTAAAATTGCGTGTTGTGCGATGGCTCGCATGATTGATGTAGGATACTTTGACCAAAATATCGAGATACTCAAAGCTGCAGGTATCAAAGAAGAAGATATTTTACCAGTCACTTATATCAACTCTTCTGCGGAAGTTAAAGCCCGTGTTGGAATGATGGGTGGTTATGTGTGTACAAGTTCCAATGCCAAAAAAATTATCATTGAGGCGAGAAAAAGCAATAAAAAAATACTTTTTGTACCTGATCGTTGTTTGGGGCAAAATATCGCTATTGAGATGGGACTTACCTCTTGTGTCGTGGGTGATGGAAGTGACCCAAAACTTTCCGACATCCTTTGTTACAACGGTTTTTGCTCAGTGCATCAGCTTTTCGATGTTGAAGACATTGCTTTTTACCGTGCAAAATATCCTGGTATTCTCATCGTAACGCATCCTGAATGTAAGCCTGAAGTTTGCGCACTTTCTGATTTTGTGGGTTCTACAAGTCAAATTATAGACTTTGTACAAAAACTTCCGAAAGAGCAAAAGGTGGCGATTGGCACAGAGTATAACATGGTCAAAAGATTAAGAAATGAAAATACTTATATTCTCTCATCCACAAAACCAGAGTGTCCAACGATGAATGAAACTTCGTTACAAGATGTCTATAATGCGCTCAAAAGCATTCAAGAAGAGCGATTTGAAAATGAAATCACCATCAGTGAAGAGACAAGAAAATGGGCTTTTGTAGCACTGAGTAGGATGTTTGAACTATGATTAAAAAGTTTGTCAAAAAGGCATTGGAAGAAGATGTTGGCAGAGGTGATTTATTTTCACTCGTGGGAAAAGAGAGTTTTGCGAGTGCTAATATCATCTGCAAAGATGAAGGAGTTTTTGCAGGGCGAAGCTATGTGAAGACACTTTGCAAGATGCAAAAGTTGGATGTTAAATTTTATGTCAAAGATGGTGATGCCATTCGTAAGGGAGATATTGTTGCGCTAATAGAAGGAAAATCAAAAGCTATCTTAATGGTGGAGAGAACACTTTTAAATATGATGCAACACGCCAGTGGGATTGCGACCAATGTGGCAACTTATCAAAAGATAGTTCAAGATTTTCCGATTAAACTTTTAGATACACGAAAAACCAGACCGCATTTGCGTATTTTTGAAAAGTATGCCATTCGTTGTGGAGGGGGATGCAATCATCGCATGGGATTGGATGATTGTTTGATGATTAAAGATACGCATCTTAAAACCATTGACGACCTCAAAGTATTTATCTCCGAGGCGAGGCAAAAACTACCCTTTACATGTAAGATAGAAGTCGAATGCGAAGATATAGAATTTGCCAAATTTGCGATGCAATGTGGCGCAGATATTGTGATGTGTGATAATATGACTCCTGCAGATATTGCCTGTGTTGTAGCCTATAAAACTGAACATTTTCCCCATGTTTTACTTGAAGCCAGTGGAAATATCACGACAGAAAATATTGTGACTTATGCCAAAACAGGCGTAGATGCGATTAGCAGTGGTAGTCTCATTCATCAAGCAACTTGGCTTGATTTTTCAATGAAAATTACCCATAAAGTGGTGATGTAAAATACTTCCATGGCTGATGATCAAGAAAAAACCGAAGAAGCCAGTTCCAAGAAAATAGAAGACGCCTATAAAGAAGGCAATGTTCCCAAGAGTCAAGATGTTAGTAGCTTTGTAACATTGGTGGTAGCTTTTGGTGCATTTTTAGGTTTGCTTTCACTCATAGAGTCTCGCATGGTGTATCTTTACATGTACTACAATTCGTTAATTGGCATTGAAATCACGAAAGAAGCTGTTTTACAAATTTCTATCGTGACACTACGAGAAGTCATTTTTATGGTAATTCCTCTGGCGGTTGCAGTTGCCATTGCAGGTTTATTAGCAAGTTTTATGCAAATAGGATTTATTTTTACCACTAAACCTTTGATTCCTGATTTAGCTAAGATAGATCCCATTAAAGGACTCAAAAATCTTCTTTCTATCAAAAAACTGGTGGAAACCATCAAAATTCTTCTTAAAGTTTCGCTTGTCATTTGGATATGCTATTTTTTCCTAGCTTCTTTTACCAAAGAGTTGCCAAGTGTGATTTATTTTCCTATCTTTGACCAGTTAGCATGGCTAAAAGATAAAATGATTATTTTGGCATCTGTGATGCTTATTTTATTTTTAGGACTTGCTCTTTTTGATCTTTTGTATGTACGGTATAACTATTTTAAAGATCTTCGCATGAGCAAACAAGAGCTTAAAGATGAATATAAGCAGATGGAAGGAGATCCTAAAATCAAGGCAAAAATTCGTCAAATTCAGATGCAAATGACACGAAAACGGATGATGCAAGAACTTCCTCAAGCAGATGTTGTCATTACCAACCCTACGCATTATGCGGTGGCTATTCGTTATAATCAAGACAAAGAATCTGCACCTAAAGTACTGGCCAAAGGAACGGACTTTTTAGCGCTTAAAATCAAAGAGATAGCGATGAATTATAATATCCAAATCGTTGAGAATCCTCCATTGGCGCGAGAACTTTATAAAAAATGCAATCTTGGAGATACGATTCCTGAAAATCTTTATAAAGCCGTAGCAGAGGTTTTAGCCTTTGTCTATAAGAGTTCGAATAAAGAAAGATAAAACATCTCACTAACTTTTCAGAAAAAATTAAGTATAATTTGCCTTTTATCCCTTAATGGAGTTTAGATGTATAAACAAGCGTGGCAAAAAATGCTTAACGCAGAGCATATTGTTTTAGTATCGCATGTTCATCCTG
>JAQWCT010000022.1 GCA_028705785.1 Sulfurospirillaceae bacterium
GTCTTCGCTTGAAACCGAAAGAATTGCCCCAAAAAGATAGCTCATCAAATCGACATTGTATCCTGGTGTTAAGTCGGTGAGGATGATGCCAAAAGCCATACCAAAAGCCCATAAAACACCGATAAGCGAGTCGATACGACTACTATTTTGATAAGTGATGAGTGCGATAATCCACCCCAAAAAAAGAGCAAATAAAGAAGCGCCCAGCATCGGGGCAAAGCCAAAATAAAACGCAAGTCCAATACCACCATAAGAGCCATGCGCGATACCTCCAGCAATAAAAACCATGCGATTGACGACGATAAGTGTACCGATGATACCGCAAATAATGCTTACGAGTAAGGATGCGATAAAGGCATTTTGCATAAAGTCAAATTGTAAAATATCCATCATGGTAGAACCTTATGAATATGGTTGCAGCGAGTTTGCGTGATAAGCTCGATAGGGCAAAGATGTTCAGCTGTGGTATCAAAAACTTTAAAGTTGGGAGCTTTAGGAACATCATGAACATAAAGGGTTTTGTTTACATGTACAACTTTGGTGGCGTAGTTCAGTGCGACATTGATATCGTGGCTGATGATGACGATGCCCACCGTTTGGTTAAGTTCCTTAAGGAGTTTAAAGACATCGATTTGCCCTGCCGTGTCGATGCTAGCAGTTGGTTCATCTAAAAAGAGAATTTCAGCTTCACTGCAAAGAGCCCTCGCAATAAAAACCCTTTGGCGCTGTCCACCAGAGAGTGCATTAATCTTGTGATTTTCAAAACCTTGCATTCCCACTTTTTCTAACATCTCAAGGGCGATGTGTCGGTCAACTTTAGAGTAGTTTGAAAAAGCTTTAGATTTGGAAAGTCTGCCCATCAAGACGACATCCATCACTTTGATAGGAAAGTCTTTGTTCACGAGCGTATCTTGTGGCACATATGAAATGCGTTGACTTGACTCTTGCGGATTTTGTCCAAATAACAGCACAGAGCCAATTTTAGGCTCCAGCAAGCCAATCATTATTTTAAGAAGCGTGCTTTTCCCTCCACCATTGGGTCCAATGATAGAGAGAAAATCTTTTTTGTTGTACTCAAAATGAATGTTTTCAAGTACATCAACGCCGTCATAACTAAAAGAGAGGTTTTTTATTTCAATGTCGTTTTTCATCCAGTGATTATATCATTTTAATTCTGATGCAAAAACCTTGGCAATGCTGAGCATGTTTTCATGCCATTTTTCCGAAAGTGGATCTATCGTCAAAATTTTTCCGGCGATTTCTTTAGCAATGATTTGTGCACTTTTTTGAGAAAACTGAGGTGAAACAAATACCACCTTAGCCCCTTCTTCTTTGGCTTCTTTGATGATAGTGGCAAGTTCATTAGGTTTAACCTCTTTACCGCTGACTTCTACAGGAATTTGTTCAAGATTGTAGCGCGTGGCAAAGTATCCAAACGAAGGGTGAAAGACGATAAAACTACGATTTTTGACCTCTTTTAAAGTGTCATTAATGGTTAAATCTAACGCATCAATAGAGCTGATAAATGCCTGATAATTTTCCTCAAAAGCCTTTACATGTAAAGGATAAAGAGTGCAGAGTGCATCAAAAATATTTTTAGCTTGAATCTTCACAAGGATGGGATCAAGCCACACATGTGGGTCAAGTTCTTCATGCTCCTCGTGTCCGCCTTTTTCACCTTCATGATGATGCTCTGCCATAGCTATTTTTTGCACACCTTTGATAGAATCAACCATTAACATTTTGGGATTAGAACTTTTAAATTTAGGAAGCCATGCTTTTTCAAAACCATCACCAATGCTAAAATAAGCATCAGAGTTAGCGAGCATTTTCATCTGTGCAGGCTTTGGCTCATAAGTGTGTGGACTTGCTCCTATGCCAACCATAACATTGACCTTTACAAGGTCTTTTGCGATTTGTTCTATAAAATATTTTTGAGGGATGATGCTGACTGTAACAGTCGGTGTTGCCCAAAGCGTGAGTGAAAACATAAGTGTCAATAAAAGTAAATAGCGTTTCATAAAGTATCCTTTTGCGACTAAGTTGCATTAATTTGATGAAATCTTAGTGCAATGCAACTTAGTCGTAACTTAATAAACTTTTCGATAATATTCAATATTAAAAGAAGAGGAATGAGATGCTTCAACAGATAAAGACCCTTTGCGAACAGCATAATGTCAAAGTTACCAATGCAAGATCTTCCATACTAGAAGTGCTTAAAAATGCTGGTGCGCCGATGAATTATGAACAGATTAAAGAAAAAATGAAAATGCCTATGGATAAAGCAACTTTTTACCGCAATATCGCCAAATTTGAAAGCTTGGGCATTGTGCATAAATTTGAGTCAGATGATCGCAAGTGGTATTTTGAACTCTCCTCTACCACACACGCACATTTTATCTGCGAAACATGTCACCAAATAACCTGCATGGATGTCCATTTAGGCGAGGTAGCAGGTGAGGTTAAAAGCATCGTTTTAAAAGGTACATGTAAGGAGTGTAAGGCATGAAAAAATCCTTACATGTAATGATTTTTATCATACTTTTACTCAGTGGTTGTGCTACAAAAATACCCATTATTTCTTCAGACACTTATCTGATAACGATTAAAAATAAACAAATGGCGCTTTCTGATACAGGATTTCTCAATCATGGCAAAGATTATATTAATGTGCAGATATTTTCAGTAGGCGCTGTTTTGTTTAACCTTGAAGTGCAAGAGAATGTCTGTCTTGATGGTCGTTGCACTTCACGAATGGAATTTAACAAACTCTTTTTTGAATATCCGCATTACGAGGCGATGATTAATGATATATTGGAGATGAAGCCTCTTTATGATGGGAAAAATAAAGTCACTATTGAGGGTGGTTTCGAACAAGAACTTGACCTACTAGGTAGTCATATCAGCTATAAAGTTCAAGGCAAATCACTCTCCTTTAAAGACAGTAAAAATGGTATCTTAATCAAACTAAAGGAACTCAAATGAAATTTGTAGGCGCACATGTGAGTGCGAGTGGAGGTGTTTTTAATGCACCACTCAATGCTACAAAGATAGGCGCAAAAGCCTTTGCACTTTTTACTAAAAATCAACGCCAATGGGACGCAAAGCCATTGGAAAAAGAAGATATTGATAAATTTAAAGTAGCTCTTGAAAAAGCGCAGATTTTGCCTAAACATGTTCTACCCCACGATAGTTATCTCATTAATTTAGGGCATCACGATGTGGAACAGCGACAAAAATCACTCGAAGCTTTTATTGATGAGGCAAAACGATGTGAGCAATTAGGGCTAGATAAACTCAATTTTCACCCTGGAAGTCATCTTAAGATGATGAGTGAAGAGGCATGTTTGGAGTTGATTAGCCAAAGCATGAACGAAACACTACGGCAGACGAAAGATGTTACTCTTGTTGTCGAAAATACTGCTGGTCAAGGAAGCAATTTAGGTTACAAAATGGAACATCTTGCTTATTTAATGCAAAATAGTATCGACAAAGCACGGGTAGGCGTTTGCATCGATACTTGCCACCTTTTTTCCTCAGGATATGACATCAGCGACGAAGATAGTTATAGGCAAACGATGGGAAAATTTGATACAATCATTGGATTTTCGTATCTTAAAGGGATGCATCTTAATGATTCTAAACCTGATTTGGGCAAACGGGTTGATAGACATGATTCTATCGGCAAGGGAAAATTGGGCGTAGAACCATTTGGTTTTATCATGAACGATGATAGAATGGATGATATACCTTTAATACTCGAAACTATCGATGAGGAACTATGGGCACAAGAAATTGCGTTACTCTATAGTCTCATCAAATAAACCTTAAGGAATACGGATGAAAAATATCGTTAAAGTTGCTACGCTACTAAGCCTCAGTGCTGCCACCCTTCTTGCCTCAGGATATAGAATTCCTGAGCAATCATTAGATTCTGTTGCACTTAGTGCTGCATATATAGCGGCTGCCAATGGTGCAGATGCGAGTTATTATAACCCAGCCAATATGTCATTTATGGAAAATGGTGCTTTGATGGAAGCCGCCTTCACTTATATTAATTTGCCAAAAATAACTTATAAAGATATGGCAAGTTCACTTTATAGCGGAGATTCCAAGGAAGAGCACTTTTTTGTTCCAACGATGCACTATGTATCTCCAATGATGGGTGATTGGCGTTATGGTCTTTCTATTGTTGCTCCTGCTGGTCTTTCTAAGAGATGGGATGAGCGATTTCCTAAGGCAACAGCAGAAGAGTTTACACTTAAAGTTATTGAAGTTAATCCAACAGCAAGCTATAGAGTTAGCGACCAATTTTCGCTTGGTTTCGGATTAAGAGGTGTTTATACTGATGGTATTGTCAAGAGTGATGCTTCAGGACTTGGTTCGCCTGCAAAAAGAAATTTAACAGGTGACTCAATAGATTTTGGTTACAACTTGGCGCTAAGTTATAAGCCAACAAAAGATTTAGTTCTTTCTTCAACCTATCGTTCAAAAGTTGATTTAACGGTTCAGGGTGATGCTACTTTAGTGAGCGGATTGTATAAAGGAGGAGCATCGGTGACTATCCCTTTACCTGCCTCTTTAGCACTTGCTGCAGCTTATACTATGGATAAGACAACCGTTGAATTAGTTTTTGAGAGAACCTATTGGTCGAGTTACAAAAATTTAGATTTTAATTATGATGTTGATTTGACAGCAACGGCAATGGCCGCTTTTGATAGACACATCCCAAAAAATTGGAAAGATGCAAATGCATACCGTATCGGTGTAAGTCACCAATACAGCGATGCTTTAAAATTAATGGCAGGTTTTGCAATAGATAAAACACCAGTCCCAAGCAATACGCTTGGTTTTGAACTTCCAGATTCAGATGCTAAATTGTATTCCGTTGGTTTTGAATATAAGATTAGCCAAAATATGAAAATGGGCTTAGCATATCTTTATGACGATAAAGATAGCCGCACTGTAACCAACAGATCAGGCACTAATACAACGGCGCCTTATGGTACTTTTACCGACGCTTCTGCCCACCTAGTGACAGCATCCCTAAAGTATAAGTTTTAATCATGTTTGATTACAAATACCAGAATTTTTATGAGGTTATCGAAGCTAATGCTAAAAATGACCCTAAAAAGACAGCTATTTTTATTGACGATAAAAAAGTATCGTATCTGAAACTCAAGCAAAATATCGATACATTTGCGCGGTTTTTAGAATTTAGTGGTATTAAGAGTGAAGACAGGGTTGCCATGATTATTGGCAACTCTGAAGAATTTGTTGTCTCTTTATTTGCGATTACTAAAATCGGTGCTATTGCCGTTCCTCTAAATACTTTCTTGAAAAAGGAGGAGTTTGAGTACATCCTTAATGACTGTGGTGCGAAGATGTTGGTGAGTTCTGCTGCATTTGCTAGCGAGACGAAGGATTTGCTCAAAAGCACAACGATTGAAAAAATCGTTTGGACCGATAAATATGATCATTTGGATGAGCAAAATTATAGTTTTACAGAAATCGATATAAGCCAAGAGACCTATGAGAGGCTTCAAAAGCGACCATCATTAGGTGATTTGGCGTGTATCGTCTATACTTCTGGAACAACAGGTAAGCCAAAAGGCGCAATGCTCTCATATAGAAATATTTTTTCCAATGCCATTGGTGGAGCTGAGTCCTTTCAGATTACGGAAAAAGACCGTTTCATTGTTTTCTTACCTATGTTTCACTCTTTTACCCTTTCAATCATGGTTCTTTTACCGATGTTTACCTGCTCTTCGATTGTTATCGTGCGCTCCGTTTTTCCTTTTGCCAATGTACTCAAGCAAACGCTTTTAAAGCAAGTAACCATTTTCCTAGGAGTGCCAACGCTTTATACCGCATTGCTCAAAGCTAAAATACCTTGGTATTTTATGTGGTTTAATAAAGTTCGGATTTTCATCTCAGGGAGTGCGCCTTTGAGTGAACAAGCCTTGATTGATTTTAGTGCCAAGTTCAAAAACGCCACACTTTTGGAGGGTTATGGCTTAAGCGAATGTTCTCCCGCAGTGTGTGTAAACAGACTGCATCATCAAAAACCCCTCTCCGTGGGTCTACCATTACCAGGGTATGAAGTCAAAATTGTCAGCGATGAGATGATGGAAGTTAAAACGGGTATTGTGGGTGAGATTATGATCAAAGGCGATTGTGTTATGCAAGGGTACCTTAATCGTCCTGAT
Organism: Sulfurospirillaceae bacterium; assembly: GCA_028705785.1. Taxonomy (GTDB): domain Bacteria; phylum Campylobacterota; class Campylobacteria; order Campylobacterales; family Sulfurospirillaceae; genus Sulfurospirillum. Next base: position 6,210 of record JAQWCT010000022.1, read on the forward strand.
GCGACAGATGAGACTATTATTAACGGTTGGTTGCTTAGTGGAGATTTGGGTAAAAAAGATGAAGATGGATTTATTTATATTGTAGATAGGAAGAAAGATTTGATCATCTCTAAAGGGATTAATATCTATCCAAGAGAGATTGAAGAAGTTCTTTTTAAGTATGAAGGAGTTGATTCTGTTGCCGTTATTGGACTGAGAGATGAAACAAAAGATGAGGATGTATTAGCGTTTATTCAGCCCAAAGAAGGTGTCGCACTGCAAGAAATGGAGATACGAAAATATCTCAAAGCTCATCTAGCAAACTTTAAACTACCGAAGCATATCTATTTTGTTGAAGAACTGCCCAAGAACGCAACAGGAAAGGTGCTCAAGCGAGTACTCAAAGAAAAAGTTCAAGAGGGTTTGATTTCTAAGAAGTAATGTTTTGAGTCATCATTTGATTGTTGTATAATAATAGTATAATTTTTTTTACTTATTTAAAAGGTAGTGCATTTGGAGTATTTGATAGATTTTCTAGATAATGAAGCAGTTGAAGATTGTAAAATTTATGAACATTTAAAGTGTTCACAAAATGAAGCGAAACTTTTGCAGATGATGACCAAGGAGTATGTCTTGGGTTCTGTAGATGTGAGTGTTTCAGAGATTTTGATTAAGCTTTTTGGCGATAAGAATTATGAACATTTACAACAACTCTCTTTGGTTAAAGACTTAATAGAGCAAGGTTGGATTGTTCAAAATAGTTTTTTGGCTTCAAGGATTATTGATGTGTCCAATTTGGAGTTATTAAACAGTACAGTAACTTTAAGCTCAGCCTTTTTAAAACTTTTAGAAGAAGGTACATTAGAGGTCATTTTACCCGATGTTACTCCTTATGCTGATCATCTTGAATATCTTAAAGACCAATTTTTTCGTATTGAACTCTACCAAAAATTTAGCCATACCAAACACAATGCGACTGAAAATTCACCTAGCACTGGGCGAATTAAAAACAAACTTGACTTACTAGAGAGTCGCATTAGTGAGCGAATTAAAGTGACGCAAAATGAGATTGTCGTAGAGAGTATTTTTAAAGAAAATGAGCTTACACCCAAAGAACAACTTATCTTTTTGGCACTTTTAAAAGAAGAGTATGCTGGAGAGTTTGAGAGTCTTCGCGATATGAATACGCTCATTAGTTTGATTAGTTTTGATGATTATGAAAAAATCAAAAATCGCTCATTACTGGAAGAAGGTTCTCGGTTGATTGAAAATCTTATCATTGATTATGATGAGATGCTCAGTACTTTTGGGGGCGTGACACGAAGCTTTTTTATCAGTGAAGAAATTTTGCAAAAGATTATGCATCCCAATAAAGAGAAAAAAAGTAAAAAAATCAAGCTTGATATGCTCATCGGTGAGCAAGAAGTTTTTGAACTTATCGACCCAAAAACTAATCTTGATGATGTTGTTTTGCATCCAAAAACCCGTGAGATTTTAGATAGTCTTTTAAAACAAATCGATAAAAATGTAGTCAAACTACTGCGAGAATGGGGTGTTAAAGAGAAGCGAAGTGGCATTGATGCCAAAATCATTCTCTATGGACCTCCTGGAACTGGAAAGACCATGACGGCACTTTCATTGGCAAAGTCGATGAAAAAAAGGGTGCTTAGTTTTGATTGCTCAAAAATTCTTTCCAAATATGTGGGGGAGAGCGAAAAAAATGTTCGCAGTATCTTTGATACCTATAAAGAGTTATGTAAAAAAACAAAAAGTGAGCCACTACTTTTGCTCAATGAAGCAGACCAGTTTTTAAGTTCTCGTTCGGTGGATGCAAGTTCTGGAGCGGATAAAATGCACAATCAAATGCAAAATATCTTTTTAGAGCAGATTGAGAAGTTTGATGGACTACTTATTGCAACGACTAACCTTTTGGAAACAATTGATCCTGCTTTTTCAAGACGATTTGATTATAAAATAGCGTTTGAAAAGCCTGATTTGAAGCAAAGACTGGAACTTTGGAAAAAACTTTTACCAGAGCTTGCTACTTATGAAAAGGGATTTGATATTGAAAAACTTGCCACTTATCCACTTAGTGGTGGTCAAATTCGTTTGATTGTGAAAAATACGGCACTGAAAGTAGCGATTAAACTTAAGCCTATTTTTTGTTTTGAAGATTTTAAATTAGCGATTGATAGAGAAGCCAAGGGTGCATTTGGAGATGTTAAATCTGTAGGATTTATGAATTGATTTTTTTAAAATAAAAATCAATTCTTTACATGTAAGAATTTTTGATAAAATTTTTACATGTAAGGCTATTTTGAAAAATAATTGAAGGATTGCGTATGACACATATGGATTTTGCTCATCCCTATTTTGGAGCTTTCTTCCTCCTTGTCTTTGGTGCAGTAGTTTTTTATGGCATCACTGTTTTGGCTCGGATTGTAAGTCGAAAGATGGCAAGATTGGATACCGAAAAGCTTAAATTAACCATTTATGAATGCGGACCAGAGGTGACCAAACAACCCAATAAAATCTCGGCACATTTTTATCTGTTTGCACTTTTGTTTATTCTTTTTGATGTCGAAATTATTTTTATGTTTCCATGGGCAGTGAATTTTAAAGTACTTGGAATGTTTGGTTTTGTAGAGATGATTTTATTTGTATTGATACTTAGCATTGGTTTTGTATATGCATGGAAAAAAGGAGCGCTAGAATGGCATACCATAAGATAAATTATCTTCAAGAAGCAGGACTTCCTGTTGCCCTCACGACAGTGGACAAATTGGTTCAGTGGGGAAGAAGTAACTCACTTTGGCCACTTACCTATGGACTTGCTTGTTGTGCGATTGAGATGATGGCCACAGGTGCGAGTAGATATGATTTTGACCGATTTGGAACGATTTTTAGAGCCAGTCCGAGACAAGCAGATGTTCTTGTTATCGCAGGAACTTTAACCAAAAAACATGCTCCTTTTATGCGTCGCCTCTACGACCAAATGACCGAGCCAAAATGGGTCATCAGCATGGGAAGTTGTGCTAACACAGGCGGTATGTTTAACACTTATGCAACCGTTCAAGGTGCAGATAGAATCGTCCCTGTGGATATTTATCTCCCAGGATGTGCCCCTCGTCCAGAAACACTTCAATATGCCTTGATGCTCCTTCAAAAAAAGATACGCACAGAAAAGGCCTCTAAAAAACTTCAGCCAAAAAGGTTGGTATGATGAGAGTTTATAGCGATAAAGTTAATGTACAAAAAAAGCCTTATTATAATGATAGATTCTGGGTCGCACCTCAAGTTCCTCGCTTTGAAGTTGAAAGTGATGCGGTTTTTGCTGCAGATGTTGCACACTTAAAAGAAAAATTTGACATCAAAGAAGCTTATATTGAAAAAGACCAATTAGTTGTTTACATCAATCCTAATGATAATGTGGAAGTTTTACAAACACTGAGAGACGAACTTTCTTATAACTTTTTGTCTGAGCACAGTGCCATTGATTGGTTAGCAAAGAGTGGAGAATTTGAAATTTTCTACCAAATGCTCTCTACATGTAAGAAAAAACGGATGCGCGTTAAGTGTTTTATCAAAGAAAAAGAAGTTTTAAAAAGCGTCACAAGTCTTTATAACAGTGCAAATTGGGCTGAGCGAGAGATGTATGATATGTTTGGTGTCATCATCAGTGGACATCCTTATATGAAACGATTACTCATGCCAGATGATTGGTATGATCATCCTTTGCGTAAAACCTATCCACTCCAAGGTGATGAAGCCGCGCAATGGTATGAGATTGATAAAATTTTTGGTAAAGAGTATCGCGATATTATAGGACCAGAAGAGAGAGATAGTGCGAGAATCAATGAGGAAGACACCTATCGATTTGCACGCATTCACCATGAAGTTGCTTTTGGAGCTAAGCCTAGTAGTGAGCCAACATTTACGGATTATCAAGAAGAGGGTGGTGTCTTTATCGTAAAAAAACTCAAAAAAGCAGATGCTAAAATCTTGAAAGAGAGACCATAATCGATGCAAAAGGTAAATAGACTCAAACCGTTTTTTGAAAACCTTGTCTTTGAACGCGAAGATAACCACATGATTGTCAACTTTGGACCGCAACACCCCAGTTCTCATGGACAACTTCGTCTGATTTTAGAGCTTGATGGTGAGAAAGTTTCCAAAGCAACGCCTGATATCGGATATTTGCATCGTGGTATGGAAAAGATGGCTGAAAATATGATTTATAATGAATTTTTGCCAACAACGGATAGAATGGATTATATCGCTGCAAGTGCTAACAACTATGGGTTTGCGTTAGCCGTTGAAAAGCTTTTAGATGTTGAAGTTCCCCGTCGTGCCAAAGTTATCCGCATGATGCTATTAGAACTCAATCGTATCTCTTCACATCTTTTTTGGTTAGCAACACACGCGCTTGATGTGGGTGCAATGACTATCTTTTTGTATGCTTTTAGAGAAAGAGAATATACCCTTGATTTGATTGAAGATTATTGTGGGGCAAGGTTAACACACTCTTCTGTGAGAATTGGTGGTGTGCCGTTAGATTTACCAAAAAATTGGATTGAAAATTTAAATAAATTTATCAACCACTTACCTATCGATATTGCGGATTATGAGGGACTTTTAGACCAAAACCGTATTTGGAAGATGCGACTTGAAGATGTGGGCGTCATTACCCCTGAACAAGCGCAGTCTTGGGGCTGTTCAGGTCCTATGCTTCGAGGAAGTGGAATAGCTTGGGATATTCGTAAAGAAGAGCCGTATGAGTTGTATGATGAAGTGGAATTTGATGTTCCTGTGAGTACGACTTGCGATAGTTACGGAAGGTATAAACTCCATATGGAAGAGATGCGCCAGAGTATCCGAATTTTAAAACAACTAATGCCAATGTATTATGACACAACCCCTGAATTAATGGCACATGCTCCCCGATATTTTTCCGCACCAAAAGAGCAGATTATGACGCAAAACTACTCATTGATGCAACATTTTGTGTTGGTGACGCAAGGTATGCGTCCACCTGTAGGTGAAGTGTATGTTGCAACAGAATCTCCTAAAGGAGAGTTAGGCTTTTTCATCAACTCTCAAGGTGATCCCTATCCGTATAGACTTAAACTTAGAACGCCTAGTTTATTTCACACCGCTTTTTTACAAGAGTTGTTAGTAGGTGAATATTTAGCGGATGTGGTGGCGATTATTGGTAATGCCAATATCGTTTTCGGCGAAATCGACAGATAGGAGATAGGATGCAACGATATGATTTAAGACACCTAAAAGATGATTTTTACGGGCGAATGTTGGAGATTATAGATGAGACTCCGATGGGTGAAGTTTCTATTTTTATGTTTGAAATAGGCGATTTTACCGCCGTACAAAAAAGTGCAGATACGATTAAAGAAGCAGGTTGGACGCTCATGAATTCACTCAAATTCAATGAAACAGATTGGACGATAGTGGTCAAAAAAATACAAAGTGATACACTGTGATAGATTCTACATGTAAAGACTTTGACCTCATCATCGTGATAGGAACTTTGCTTTCTCGTGATGATAAAGAGCGTTTAGCGGATATTCAAACCTGTACACACAATGGCACTAAAGTCGTCTATCTTTTTAGTATGGAAGATAAAGCGCTTTTAGAATATACAACTTTTTTTAGCCGTTACGAAGTAGGGTCAGAAGAGGGTGTTTTGGCTTTGTTGGCTAAAAGTTTACTCTCTACTCATTCGTTACCTACATCACTTAAAGACTATTTTGATGATTTGGATGAGGGATATGTGAGTGCAGAGAGTAATTTTGGCGAAGAAGAGATTGAAGAGATAGAGGCATTATATAGCGCAAGCGATAAGGTCTTATTGGTCTTAGGTCGTGACCTTTTTGCGCATCCAAGAGCAGACAATATAGCACGGCTTGCAGGATTACTTTCTCGTTTTGGAAAAGTAACAGTCGATAACAAGAGTGTCAGTGATGATGGTCTTGTGCCAGTTTCTATAGAAGCCTTAAAAAGTTTCGATGGAGTTGTCACTTACACTTGTCCCGCACTTTCTTCTGAAGAAGAAGGGTTATTGATAGGTTCAGCTCAGTTCCAAATGGGCGCTAAGGTTCAAGATGGCGAAAAAGTAAGTGTTGTTATCAACCAAAAAGCGTATCCTCGCACATTTGTGTTAGACAGTAGTTTAAAAGGAACTATTGCTTTAATGCCAAAAGCGTGTGAAAATGATACAACATACCGCTACGCTGTAGCAAAAATAGTGAAGTAAGAGGGGCCAATGAGCGAGATTTTAATAACAATTGATGGAAAACAGTGTGTTGCCACAGAGGGTGAATATGTTTTAAATGTTGCACGAAGGAATGGTATTTTTATACCCGCTCTTTGTTATGTAACCAACTGTTCTCCTACGCTTGCATGTCGTTTATGTTTGGTTGAAGTCGATGAAAAACGCGCTTATAGTTGTAATGCTAGAGCTAAAGAGGGTATGAGCGTTATCACTAAAAGTGAAGAAATCGAGAAAGAACGACGAGCTATTATGGAGATTTACGACATCAACCATCCGTTGGAATGTGGTGTTTGCGACCAAAGTGGTGAGTGCGATTTGCAAAACTATACGCTTGAGATGGGTGTGGATTCGCAGCGACATTGTATCCCTGATACGCCGCGCCCTACTAAAAATTGGGGATTTATTCATTATGATGCCTCGCTTTGTATCGTGTGTGAGCGTTGTGTAACGGTGTGTAAAGATATGATAGGTGACGCCGCACTTAAAACGGTTCCAAGAGGTGGTGCGGAGCTTCCCAAAGAGTGGAAAGATAAAACCGAAAAAGATGCTTACGCCATGTGGAATAAACTCCAAAAGTCGATTATCGGCGTAGCCAGTGGTGCCCAGACTTTGGATTGTACTTTTTGTGGTGAGTGTACCGCAGTTTGTCCTGTTGGCGCGTTGGTAGGAAGTGATTTTCAGTATAAATCAAATGCATGGGAATTGAAAAAAATTCCTGCTTCAAATCCTCACAGCAGTGATTGTTCATTGCTTTATTATGATGTTAAACATACCAGTATTAAAGATGATAAGCCAAAAATTTATAGAGTGAGTAGTGACCAAAACTATGCACCATTGCACGGAGCAGCGAGGTATGGTTATGATTTTGAAAATGTGGTAGAGGGTAAAGATAGTACAGCCTTTACGAAAGCCATTTTGCTTTTAGAAGCTAGGGTTGATACCATCGCTTTTGATAGCTACATTACTAACGAAGAAGCATTCATTCTTCAAAAGTTGAAAGAAAAATTTGGTTATCGCTTAGTCAACGAAGATGCTTCTACTTACCAACAATTTCTAAAAGCGTTTAGCCAAACCAGTGGAAGCAATCTTTACAGTGGAGATTTAAAAACTGTATCACAAAGTAATTTTGTCGTAAGCTTTGGAAGTGCTCTTAAAACCGATAGCCCAAATGCAGGATATGCTATGAATAATGCCTTGGGCATGAATAAAGGGGCAGGGCTTTATTTCCATCCTGTTGCTGACCCAATAGTAAGTGGATACTCCAAAAATCTTTTGAGCATTACGCATAAAGTTGGCGCAGAAGAAGCGATTGCGTATTTATTGTTGAATCTCTTTGGAAACAAAGAAGAAATGCCAAAAGAGCTTTTGATGGATGTTGATGCGCTGCTTTCTATCATTGGAATGGAGGCAGATTTTAGTGAAAAACTTGAAAAACTTTTGGAGAAAAAAGATTCGTTTAGCTTAATCGTAGGTGAAGATGTCTATAAGCATCCAAAGGCTGAAAATATTGCTCAACTTTTAGGCTTGATTGAGCGATTTACGCCCTTTAAAGTAGTGATTATTCCCTCAAAAACCAATACATTAGGGGTTTCATTGATTTGTGATTTAGATGCACAAAGAGGAGAATATACCCTTGGATACAATGTTAAAGGTGACTTTACGCTGAGTGCGCTTTTGGGTAAAGGTGATTTGGCGATGCCAGCTTTAAATCAACAAGAGGGCACTTTTACTTCAATGAACAAAAGAGTGGTTCCTACCAATGCAGCGCTTAGTTTTAAAGGCTATTGTCTCAATGACCTCGCTAATGCACTAGGTTTAGAAGCGGAATGGACGATAGATTATACAAAAGAATTACCGAGTGACAAAGGTTTCGAAGCAAGAGAGTTTGATAGCTTACCCAATACCTTTGATAACAGTGGTTTTGAAAATAGAGGTTATTTATTACGCCCATTAACCTTTACATGTAAGGATTGCGTAGAGCCTTTAAGTGAGGTTGAAAACTTTGGAGAAGAAGTTGTTTATCAGGCCAATCCTGTACTTCAATTTAGCGCCTTTACCAATCAAGCCCATCAATTGTGTGAAGCAGGAGCATTATATGCTTCGGCTGAATTTTTAGAGCATAAAAATCTTAAAGATGGTGACATGGTACATATCACCAATGAAGAGGGTGATAAATTGGTCATTGCCATTAAGTTAGATCCGCATACGGCAGGACTTATTCCTTATCTACCAACATTTGATACCAAAATCGATGTCACACCATTTTTTAAAGATGGCTATCGATTTGCGAAGTTAACGATAAAAGGGGTTAACCATGAATGAAACAGCTTTAATCATTGAAACGATTGTCAAAGCCGTCATTGTTGTAGCGGTTGTTGCAGGTATGGCGGGTTTTGCTACCTTTATTGAACGAAAAGTTTTAGCTTTTATGCAACGCCGTCTTGGACCGATGCATGTGGGACCTTACGGTCTTTTACAACTTGCTGCGGATGGTATCAAGCTTTTTACGAAAGAAGATATTATTCCTCAACATGTTGTACGACCTATTTTTATGATAGCCCCTGTTATTGCAGCAGTCACTGCCTTTGTGGCGATGGCAGCTATTCCTTTTTTCCCAGAATTTACACTGTTTGGATATACCGTTCATCCCATTGTTTCTGATATCAATGTGGCACTTTTATATGTCATGGGTGTTTCTTCGGTAGGTGTTTATGCACCACTTTTGGCAGGTATGAGTAGTGCTAACAAATGGTCACTTTTAGGAGCAGGACGAGCGGTAGTACAGATGCTTTCTTTTGAAGTGGTGAGCGGACTTTCTGTTTTGGCGCCTATTATGATGATAGGTTCTTTATCACTAATCGATATCAATGATTATCAAAGTGATGGCGTGATGAGTTGGCTAATATGGAAACAGCCTTTAGCCTTTTTATTATTTGCGATGGCTGGATTTATGGAAACAAATCGTTCACCTTTTGATACGATAGAGTTTGAAGCAGAAGTTGTCTCTGGTTATGCTACGGAGTATTCAGGGATGCGATGGGGTCTTTTCTTCATAGGAGAATACGCCAATATGATTACGATTTCTGTGTTAGTGAGTATCATTTTTATGGGTGGTTACAATTCGCTTTGGTTTATCCCTGGGGCATTGATGATGTTACTCAAAGTTTCATTTTGGATTTTCTTATTTTTATGGGTAAGAGCAGCATGGCCACACATCAGACCCGATCAGTTAATGTGGGTGTGTTGGAAAGTATTGATGCCTTTGGCGGTGGTAAATATCCTTATCACCGGTTTAGTTTTGGTTTAGGGGGAAAGCATGGAATTAAGAGATTTTCAAAATAGAAATATCAACCCCGGTTACATCTTCTTTGAGGGTGAAACGAAGCCTACGAATGGATGGGAATCATTTAAACGCGTGTTTAAAAGAAGTATCAAGGGTGAACTCTTTGTGGGGCTTTGGATTGTTTTTCGCGAGATGATTCGCTTTGATATTCACACCGTTCAATATCCAGCTGAGAAATTGGAAATGAGCCCACGATATAGAGCCATTCACAAACTTTTGCGTCTTTTTGAGAGTGGGAGTGAACGATGTATCGGATGTGGATTGTGTGAAAAAATTTGTATTTCTAAATGTATCCGTATGGACACACATGTAGATGAAAAAAGCCGTAAAGTCGTGAGTGAATATACCATCAACTTTGGTCGTTGTATATTTTGTGGATACTGCGCTGAAGTGTGTCCAGAGCTTGCTATTGTTCATGGTAATGAATATGAAAATGCCAGTGAACAGCGAGCCCATTTTGGTTTAAAAGAGGATATGCTCACCCCTCTTGATGAGTTTAAAGCAAAAAAACAACAAGAATTTCCAGGATTTGGTGCACTGAGCGATCATGCCAATGAAACTGTGAAACAAACTCCATTAGCGTATTGAGGTTTACATGTATGAAATAATAGCATTTTATGTTTTCTCAGCTCTCACGATTGGTATGTTTACTATCGTGGTGATGAGTAAAAACGCACTCTATGCGATGAGTGCATTGGCAGGGGGAATGATTTTTATCTCAGGATTCTTTTTCATCCTTGAAGCAGAATTTTTAGGGGTTGTTCAAATCACTGTTTATTCAGGTGCGATTATGGCACTCTACGCATTTGGTATGATGTTCTTTGATACTACCAGAGAGGTAAAAGAGCATGTCAGGGCGAAGAAGATTAGTTATACGCTTTTTATTTTGAGTGCTATCTTAATATTAGTGATTTTATCGGCACCACTCTTCTCCGAAAACATCCAAGCGACCTATCCTACGATTGAAAATGTTGGCAATATCCAAATGATAGGGCTTGTGTTATTTACGAAATATCTGGTTCCTTTTGAACTTGCCGCTATTATGCTTTTGGTTGCGATGATTGCAGGTATTGTTCTTGCAAGTAAAAAAATGGATTTTGATCCACATTTTGATGAAAATGCAGAATTTTTACAGGAGGTCAAATGATTACGCTAACCCATTACCTTGTTTTAACAGGTATTTTATTTTCGATTGGTTTAGTGGGTGTTATGAGAAGAACTAATCTCTTGATGCTCTTTTTCTCTACAGAAATCCTTTTAAATGCAGTCAATATTGGCTTTGTGGCTGTCTCACACTATTATGGTGATTTAAGTGGACAAATGTTTGCATTTTTCATTATCGCGGTTGCTGCGAGTGAGGTTGCTGTGGGGTTGGGCTTATTAATCTTATGGTACAAGCGCAATGGCTCGATTGATCTTAATAGCCTTCAAACGATGAAGGGATAGATGATGGATAAATATCTTTATATTGCACTATTTGCACCCCTATTAAGTTCATTATTGGTTGCTCTTGTGGCGACTCGCCCTAAGATACTTTTTGCAGGAATTCTTGCCTCCGCTTTGATTGGTGTCTCTATGGTAGCTTCTTTTATATTGTTGATAGATGTGAATACCTATGGTCCTTTACATGTAAAGATGATGGACTGGATCGTTGCGGGGAGTTTAGAAATTCCTTTTGGCTTTATTGTTGATGAGGTTTCTGTTATCATGATGGTCACAGTGACATTGGTTTCGACAATAGTTCATATCTATTCTATTGGTTATATGGATCATGACAAGAGTTTTAATCGCTTCTTTTCCTACCTTTCAGCTTTCGTTTTTTCGATGATGATTTTGGTCATGAGCGATAATTTTGTTGGTCTGTTTATTGGATGGCCCGAACACAAGGTCTCCGGTAAAAACCCCTTCATGTGGTAATATGTCAATTTCAATGTA
>JAQWCT010000215.1 GCA_028705785.1 Sulfurospirillaceae bacterium
AGTTGATTTGTTATGAGCTTAAAAAAGAAGATTTTTTGTGGTTACTCGATAGCAATGTGCCTTTTAAGGCCTATTTTATCCAAGACCTTGCGAACAAAATCCAGTCTGCTAAACAAAAAGAGTACACCACGGAACTCTCAGGCTTCATGATGGCGAGGGTTCAAGATAGTTACTTGCATGAGCCCACCATTGTTGAGAAAGAGTGTTCTATCATGGAGGCACTCAAGCAAATGGAGCAGAAAAAAAGTAGTTGTATCATCGTGCAAAATGGTGATGATTACGACTATGGCATCGTCACCGATAGCGTTGTGCGTCGTCATGTTTTGTTTAACGAGTACGATAAATTTGGCGCCATTGGCCCTATTGCTTTGCATCCTATCATCACTATTGAGGCAGAAGACTATCTGTTTAATGCTTTGTTGGCTTTTACGAAACACTCCATCAAGCGCATTGTCGTAACGAAAGAGGGAAAAATCATCGGTATTTTGGAGCAACTCGATTTGCTCAGCTACTTTGCAAACCACACCTATCTTGTAGCCGTTCAGATTCGTAAAGCAGGGAGCATCGAGGATTTAAAACAAGCCAGTAGCGATTTGATTAGCATTGTTAAAAAGCTTCATGCTAAGGGGACGAAGGTTGATTATATCGCTAAGCTTATTTCTGAGATTAATGAGAAAATCTATGAAAAACTCTATACGATGATCTTGCCACCAGAACTTGCGTCAAAGGCGTGTTTGGTGGTTATGGGAAGTGAAGGGCGCAAAGAGCAGATGCTCAAAACTGACCAAGATAATGCGTTGATTATCGCAGATGAGATGGATGCTAGCTTGTATGCACCGTACATGCAAACTTACACCAATACGCTTATTGAGTTTGGGTTTCCAAGGTGTGAGGGAAATATCATGGTTTCTAATCCGTATTGGTGTAAAACGAAAAGTGCGTATAAAAAAGAGATTGGTCGGTGGTTTGATGCACCGCAAGCGGATGATTTTATGAATCTAGCTATCTTCTTTGATGCTATTAGTGTGGCAGGAGACGCCTCAATGCTTTCTTCTTTAAAGGCTCAGGTTTTTGATGAAGTCAAAGATAGAGGCTCTTTTATGGCAAATTTTGCCAAAGCGGCACTAAGTTTTGAAACACCTATCGGACTTTTTACCAACCTTATCGCCAATGACAACCGAATCGACATTAAAAAAGGTGGCATCTTCCCCATCGTTCAAGGTATCAGGAGCCTTGCCCTTGAAAATGGTGTAGGCGAAACGGATACTGTAACAAGAATTAAAAAGCTAAGCATGGCTCATATCTTAGATGATGACTTTGCAGGAGCACTTATCGAAGCCTTAGATACACTGCTCAACCTTCGGCTAAAAGATAGACTCAATAGAAGTGATAGCGGAACCGCTTTTGATAATCTCATCAATATTTCCAATCTCAATCAACTCGAATTAGAGCTTCTCAAAGATAGCTTTAAAATTGTCAATAAATTTAAAAAATTCCTCACACACCATTTTAAACTAGCGATGGTGAGCTAAAATGTTAAAGCATTTTTTTCAAAATCTAAACAAAAAAAAACTCAAAGACCCTCGCTATCTTTTTTTATTTGATGACACACCACTCGATGAAGTGGTTGTTTTTGATACGGAAACAACAGGATTAAATCCCAAAAAAGATGAGATTTTATCCATCGGCGCCGTGAAGATAAAAGGTAATAAAATTTTAACCTCACAAAAATTTGAGATGTTTCTACGGCCTACTAAAGACATTAAGGAAGAGAGTATCAAAATCCATCAAATCCGCAATATAGACTTACAAAATGGATGTGAACCCCAAGAGGCTATTGAAGCTTTTTTACATTTCATCGGCTCATCCCCTTTGGTGGGATATTATATAGAGTTTGATGTCGCCATGATCAATCAATATACCAAACGACTTTTAGGCATAAAACTCCCCAACCCTCAAATTGAAGTTTCAGGGATTTACCATGACAAAAAAATAAAATTTATTCCTGATAGTACGATAGATTTGAGGTTTGATGTGATTATGAAAGATTTGGGGTTAGAGACTTTTGGCAAACATGATGCGCTCAATGATGCGGTGATGACGGCTATGATGTATCTTAAGTTGCAAAATATTACAAAATTATAAAGCTAAAATGGATTGTACCACGAGAGGATTTTCCTCTCGTGATAGATCTTAACGCGCTAAATGAACTGCTTTCATCATATTACTTAGGGCTGCTTTGGTTTCTTCCCAGCCTCTGGTTTTTAATCCACAATCAGGATTTATCCACAGTTGCTCTTTAGGGAGTACTTGTAAAAATGCTTGGATTTGTTCACTCATCTCTTCAACACTTGGAACACGCGCAGAGTGGATATCATATACACCTGGTCCAATTTGCGCTTTATAGCCTATGTTTTGGAAGACTTTGAGCAATTTATTGCCGCTGCGTGCGGTTTCGATGGTGATGACATCGGCATCCATCGCTTCGATAGTTTCGATAATATCATTGAAATTACTATAGCACATATGCGTGTGGATTTGGGTGTGAATCCATGCTGTATTGACGGCGACATGAAAACTCTCTAGTGCCCATTTTTCATAGGCTTTAATTTTTTCAGCCCTTAAAGGATAGCCCTCTTTAAAAGCGGCTTCATCGACTTGGATAATTTGGATATTGTGATGTTGCAAGTCGTCAACCTCTTCAGCGATAGCGCGTGCAACGCTATAAGCCACTTCATGTTTAGGAATGTCATCACGAACAAATGACCAGTTCAAGATTGTGACAGGACCTGTGAGCATACCTTTAAGAGGCTTACATGTAAGGCTTTGGGCGTAGCATGTCCACGCTACACTAAGAGGTTCTTTTCGGCTAACATTGCCATGCAGTAAAGGTGGTTTAACGCAACGACTTCCATAGCTTTGAACCCAACCAAATTCACTAAAGGCAAAGCCCTCTAGGCGTTCACCAAAATACTCCACCATATCATTTCGCTCAAATTCACCATGGACTAACACATCCAATCCAATAGACTCTTGAAATGCAACACATTGAGTAATCGCTTCTTTGATGGCATCATCATAAGTCTCTTGAGAGATTTCACCTTTTTTAAAAGCTTGTCGAATGGAACGCATCTCCTTAGTTTGAGGGAATGAACCAATGGTCGTTGTTGGAAGCAGTGGAAGTTTAAGTGCTTTTTGCTGAATCACACTACGCGCTGCATAAGGCGCTCTTGAGTAGGAAAATTTTGGAGACGCTTTTGGTGTGACGATAGATGGTGAACTAGGTACTTTCTCTTCTATCTCTTGCCAGTTTTGGGCGATTGTTTCTAATTCTCCTAGTTTTTCAAGGGCAAAGCTCAGTTTACTTTTGATGGAAACATCCATCTTTTCTTCAATCATAGCACTATAAGGTACATGTAACAGTGAGCATGCCGTTGAGACGATGATGCGTTCTTCATTAATGACTTTATGGATAAGAGAGAGTAAGTTAGCTGTTTTTTGAGGATTGTTTTTCCACACATTGCGTCCATCTATGACACCTGCAATGAGCATTTTATCCTTTACATGTAAGAGGGAAGAGAGGTTTTCTTCTCCGTAAACAAAATCCAGCCCTATCGCCCAAATAGGGCATTTACCTAAGATTTCAACCGCTTCATTAGCACGGTCAAAATAGGTTATAACGGCGAGTTTAAGGTTTTGGTGAAGTGATCCTAAGGTCTCGTATGCCATCTTTAATAGTTGTAAAAAATGTGGTTTAAGTGTTTTAGCAAAGAGGGGTTCTTCCAATTGCACTACCACTTCATCGTCTAGCAAACTAATCTCACTTAAGATCTGACAATACGCATCTATGACCTTGTCAAAAAGTCCTAAAACATCAGAGCCATCACTGCTTTGTGCAAGCGCTAGGAAAGTGATAGGTCCTATAAGGTTGATTTTGGTTTGAATGCCTTGCTCTTTTGCTTCAAGATACTCTTCGATTATTTTAGAGGTATCGATTTCAAATGACATTTTTGCATGAAGTTCTGGTACGATGAAATGGTAATTGGTGTTAAACCATTTGGTCATCTCCATAGCTGCGTGGTTTTCGTCACCTCGTGCCATGGCGAAGTATCGTTTTGTTTTATCTTCGATGTTAGCAAAACGAGGCGGAATGGCACTTAGTAAGCAGATGGTATCGAGCATCGTATCATAGAGGCTAAAGTCGTTGGATGAAATGTAGTCAATATGGTGTGATTTTTG
>JAQWCT010000216.1 GCA_028705785.1 Sulfurospirillaceae bacterium
GTTTTCATATTGGTTATTTATCTTATTGCTGTGATGCAAAATGACCTTGGTCAAGTGATTGTTTTAGCATTAACCCTTGCAGTAATGGCATTTTTTGCAGGTACGAGCTTACAACTTTTTATGCTCTCTATTTTGGGTTCTATTTTTGTCTTTCTTATCGCTATATTTAGCTCAAGTCATCGTATTTTAAGAATTAAGACTTGGTGGGCAACCATCCAAAACATGGTGCTTTCCTTATTTCCCGATAAAATTGCTGCTGTTTTAAGAGTCGACGATGCCCCTGAGCCGTATCAGATTTCACACTCACTCAATGCTATCAAGCATGGTGGACTTTTTGGAGAAGGCGTTGGGAGTGGTATGTTTAAACTAGGCTATCTCAGTGAGGTTCACACCGACTTTGTACTTGCAGGAATTACCGAAGAAATAGGCGCGATTGGCGTTACTTTTTTAACACTGGTCATCATGGGTATTATTTACCGTATCTTCAAAATAGCCAGCAGAAGTCAAAATCGAGTCTATTATCTTTTCTCCTTGGGCATTGGACTTTTAATCGTCTTCTCTTTTTTGATGAATGCTTATGGTATCACTTCAATTACACCTATCAAAGGGATTTCTGTACCTTTTATTAGCTATGGAGGGAGTTCCATCTTGGCTATTTCTGTAGGTATTGGAATGGTTCTAATGATCAGTAAAAAGGTCAAATTATGATAGCCATCACAGGAGGCGGTACAGGAGGGCATCTTGTTATCGCAAGAGCTATTAAAGAAGAGCTAAATAAAAGAGGCATGAAACCTATCTACATAGGCTCAACTAATGGTCAAGACCAATCATGGTTTGAGAGTGATGAGGGATTTGAAAAAACCTATTTTTTGCAAAGTCAAGGTGTTGTCAATAAAAAAGGTTTCAAAAAGATTTTAAGTCTTTTTGCCATTATCCAATCAGCCTTTACATGTAAAGCTATTTTTAAAGAACATCACATTACAAAAGTCTTCTCAGTCGGAGGCTATTCCGCCGCACCTGCATCAATCGGCGCTATTATTGCCAATATCCCTTTATATATCCACGAGCAAAATGCCATAAAAGGCAAACTCAACACGCTGTTAAAACCTTTTTCAAAAGCTTTTTTTAGCTCCTACGAAAAAGACTCTCCGCTTCAAAACTACCCCGTAAGTGAAGTTTTTTTTGATATTCAAAGACAAAGAGAAAGTCTTAAAACAGTTATCTTTCTAGGCGGTAGTCAAGGCGCAAGTGCTATCAACACTTTAGCGCTAAATATGGCTTTAAAACTCAAAGAACAAGGGATTAGCATTATCCATCAAACAGGTAAAAAAGAGTTTGAAGAGGTGAAAAAGTTTTATGAAGAACACGACATAAAAGCTGATGTTTTTGATTTTACAATAAACATCGCTCCCAAGCTTCAAAAAGCAGATTTTGCCATTAGTCGTTCGGGGGCAAGTACACTGTGGGAATTATGTGCAGCTTGCATCCCCTCTTTATTTATCCCTTATCCACACGCAGCTGCCAATCATCAATTTTTTAATGCTCAAGCCCTTGCGCAAAATGGCTTAGCTCTCATCGAAAATCAAAACACGCTTGATGCTCAAAATGTTTTAGAAAAAATTCAACGCGTCAACATCAAAGAAATCTCTCATAACTTAGCCCAAAGTATCCATCATGGGGGAGCCAAAGAAATCGTAGATTACATCTTAAAAAAGGATTAAATATGCTCAACAACTTAATCATTCGCATCGCAACACGAGATGACGCCAAAGAAATAGCCCAGTTTAATGTACTTTTTGCCAAAGAAACGGTTAATAAAAATATCTCTTTAGCGCTTACCACAGAAGGTGTTCATCAAGTTTTTGCTAAATTCAATAATGGCTTTTATCTCATCGCCGAGCTTGATAAAAAAGTTGTAGGTTTGACGATGATTACTCGAGAATGGAGTGATTGGAGTAATGGTGCATTTTACTGTATCCAAAGTATTTTTGTGCCCAAAAGTGAATACGAAAAAGAGATTCATGATGCAATTTTTACCAAGGCTAAAGAGCTTGCAAAAGAGCATTACGATGTATGTGGTATAAGATTATTTGTGCACAAAGACGACAAAGAAACACAAAAAGCATATGAAAATTTAGGCTTACAAAAGACACAATATAGAATTTTCGAAGAGTCATTTTAAGAAGTGGTGCGCCCGAAGGAATTCGAATCCCTGACCTCCGGTACCGCAAACCGATGCTCTATCCAGCTGAGCTACGGGCGCACATTTGTTAATTGAGGTCGGTATTATATCTTATTTTTTATAAAAATCAAGCATTTCAAAGAGTAAAAATGACATTTAGCCCTAAAAAATCATTTCAAACCGCAATTAGAAGCTCGTGGACTATTCTCAAACTTATTGTACCTATCTATATTTTGGCTGATGTCCTCTTTTACTATGATGTGCTAAAACATATTTCGTTTATTTTTAAGCCTATCGTTTCATTGCTTGGATTACCACAAGAGGCTGTTCTTTCCATCGTAAGTGGGCTATTTCTCAACCTTTATGCCGCTATTGCATTTGCGGCACCTCTTGGTCTTGGAGCTAAAGAATGGACGATTTTAGCAGTTTTTCTAGGCATTGCCCATGCGTTACTTGTGGAAACAGAAATTATGAAAAAATTGGGTATTTCTAGGAGTTTTTCAATTGTTCTGCGGCTTAGTGTTGGACTCTTTGTTGGATACTTAACTTCAATCCTACCAGATACTTGGTTTGCAAATCAAAATCTAAAAGATATTCCTCTGCCGATGAAAGAAGAATTTCATTCCATTTTTGCAGTATTGAAAAACTCACTCTATGCGTCATTGTCATTATCACTTCAAATCATCGCATTAGTAACCACGCTTATCTTTTTTTTAGATTTTATAAAATCCCGTCCATTCATTCAACACTATTCTCAAAAAGTCAATAGTGGCTTTTCTATCGCAGTTGGTGTTGTTTTAGGCATTACCTATGGAGCTGGAATCTTAATCTCGGAATATGAAAAAGGATTGTTAGGAAAAAAAGAGATTTTTTTCATTGGTACTTATTTGATGATTTGTCATGCTATTATTGAAGATACACTTTTATTTGTCATTTTTGGTGCAAATCCTTGGGTGATTGTAACGCTTCGTGTAATATTTGCAACACTGTTCGCATTCATTGTCGCACAATACTTCAAAAAAAAAGCTATTTAACCTCTTGCTTATAAACTTCATCCAATAGCTCTATAAAATGCTCTGGCTCGTTATATCCTGGAAACTCATCTAGGATTTTTAACTTGTTTGGGGAGAGTATAAAATTGGTGGGTACATACCTTACATGTAAAGAACTTGGCAATAAAGGATCATCCCTATTTATCTCTACATGTACATATTTTTTATTGATTTTTTCGCTATATTTTTGTGTATCAAAAACATCTTTCTTCATCTTAATGCAATAAGGACAAAATTCACTCTTAACCGTTAGTAAAATAAGTTTTTTCTCTTTAGTAGCTTTTTTACTTTCCATTTCCAAAAAACCTGCATTTAAAAATTGAATGCTAAGCAATATGAGGAAAATTATTTTAATCATCTATTTACCCTCTTTGACTTTATTCAAATAATTGATAAAATCACTTTTTGAAGGAGCACCTTTAATTTCTTCAATAATGCTTTCTCCATCACTACTTAAAAAATAAAAAGTTGGCGTCATCCTAGAAGTTAAATGTTCAGGAATCACCTCTTTATTGATGTCTAGCTTGATAAAGACATAATGCTCATCCATAAGTTTTTTCACATCATCTTTAGACAATACAAATTTTTCCATTCGTTCACAGTAAGGACACGACTCCATCTCAAGTTCAACCAGTAAAAGTTTATGCTCTTTTTTAGCTTCTATGACAGCTTCTTCAAAATTAAATGCCCAAAGTGAAATACTTAACAATACACATAAAATGATTTTTTTCATATAGCTTCTTTCTTGCCTTTTTGTTGTAATAGTAAGCCCATTATAATGAAAATTAGACTTATGAATGTTGAAAAAAATATCTTTTCTCCTAAAATTCAGAAGATAAAAAGTAAAGATAAAGAGGCAATTATGTTCAATTATTTGTGATTGTGTTGTTTGTGGGAGATTGTGTGATGAGAGTAATGAATCACGAACTGGCAGCGACCTACATTTCCGTCCCAGTAAGGGAGAGTA
>JAQWCT010000217.1 GCA_028705785.1 Sulfurospirillaceae bacterium
GCATACAAGCCCTTTATGATCCAGATCGTCTTAAATATCCGCTCATACGAGAAGGTGAAAGAGGTTCTGGTAAATTTAGACGAGCAAGCTGGGATGAGGCGAATGAGTTCATTAAATCCAAAATGGTAACTATTTTGGACGAAGAAAAAGACAATCGTTCAACTTTCCTTTTTTGTGCGGGAGAGGGAATGGCAGAACATACTTTTAAAACATTTTATCAAGCATTTGGTTCGTCAAACTGGCTTAACCATGCGTCATTATGTCTCCAGACGGTTGTGTCTGGATATGGGGTGACATTAGGGGCTTATCCAGCAGCGGATCTTCAAAATGCACAGTATGTCATCATGGCAGGAGCCAATCGAGCAGAGGCAATCGTTACACCAGATACGATGGATTTTTTCAAAAAAACACAAGGCAGAGGCGCTAAACTTATTTGTATTGACCCTCGCTTTTCCAACACCGCAGCTAAAGCTGATAAGTGGTTACCGATTAAACCGGGGACGGATTTAGCATTTGTTTTGGCATTAACTTATGTTGTCATGGACGAAAAAATGTATAACATTCAATATGTGGAAGAGTGTTTCAATGATTTTGAAAGTTATAAAACGCATATTTTAAGCCATCAATATACGCCTGAATGGGCTGAGCCTATCACGGGCATTAGTGCTAAGCAGATACGAGAGATTGCGAGAGAATTTATGCTTTATGCGCCAAAGTCTATCTATTACCCAGGAAGACGCAGTACATTTTCACAAAGTGACTTCCAATTAAGACGCGCAATGGCGATTTTTCAAGCACTTGGAGGTGGAATTGACACCAAAGGTGGATTGATTTTTGGTAAAACATTGCCCATTGAAGCCCATGATGCTATTACTCCTATTTATGCAAAAGCAGAATCTAGGGCTATTAAGCAAAAAGCAAAAGTACAAAAAGGTGAAAGTGGATATGAAGATTGTGCTATCGTCTCAGGAGGAGGCTCTTGGATAGGCTGGCGCAACCGCTTTTTAGAAGGCAAAATGCCCTATAAAGTCAGAGGAGCCTTTATCTATAAACACAATCCTGTTCTCAATATGCCCAATACTGCCAAAAGTATTGAAATGCTTAAGAAAATGGACTTAGTCGTAGTTATCGATACAATGCCAAGTGATACTGCAATGTATGCGGATGTGATTTTGCCTGAGTGTACTTATCTTGAGCGAACCGATCCGTTGGTCACTTTTGGTGGAGTTGAGCCTTCTATCGCACAAAGGAACAAGGTAATAGAGCCTTTATATGAGGCAAAACCTGTGATGGATATTTTAAAAGGGCTGACGCAAAAAATATCAAAGCCACTTTTTGAGATTACGAAAAAGTATGATGAGGAAGTTCAAGCAAGCATTGAAGATTCAAGTGAAGCAGAAGTTTATGCAGAATTTGATTTGACTAAACCTTTTATGCATTCTCAAGAAGAACTCAATGCACATGCCGTCATCAAATACCAAGGTGCTGCACAAATACTCAAAGAAAAAGGTGTATTTTATCCTGGTATGGAGAGTATGTTTAAACAAATATCCATCAATGAGTACCAATATTATCCCGAAAATAGCAAGTTTTATCGTGTGAATGGCGGTAAACCTAAAACGGCTTCGGGCAAAGTAGAATGCAACCTTATTTCTATGGCGGCAATGGGAGTTGATGCGATGCCTACTTGGAAAGAGGCTTTTAATTTTGTTGTTCCTGAGGGTAAATTTAGGCTTTTAACAGGTCGACATGCGCAATTTACGCAAAGTGGAACATCTAATAATGCCATTTTGCGTGATTTAATGGATGAGAATTATCTTTGGATTAATACGCGTATTGCACAAGAGAGAAAGATTAAATTTGGTGATCGTATAGAGGTGACGAGTCAAAGTGGAAAAGCTATTTTGAAAGCATATCCAACTGAAAAAATAGGTGAAAAGTTACTTTTCTTTGTGCATGGATTTGGTAGTCAAAGCCAAGGTTTAACGCTCGCTTACAAAAGTGGTGGCAATGATAACGCTGTCATTGAAGATGTAATCGAGCCTGTCTATGGGTCTTCCATCATGCATGAAACCAATGTTGAAATCAAAAAGGTGTAGTCATGGCAAAATATGCAATGGTATTAAACTATAAAAATTGTATTAATTGTAAGGCATGTGAGGTAGCATGTAAAGAAGAAAATGGTATTTTGCTGGGTGCAAATTCACATCGTATATGGGTTGGCGTCAATGAAATGCAAGGGCAATATCCTACGCTGAGTATCGCGTCAAGTATGTTTTATCCAAGTCAATGTCAGCAGTGCGATAACGCACCTTGCCAAGAGGTCTGTCCGACTAATGCAACCTACTACGATAAAAATAGAGTCGTTCAGGTTGATACCAATAAATGTATTTTATGTAGCTATTGTATGGTGGCATGTCCTTACGATGCGCGTTATGTCGATAATCGTACACAGACTGTTGATAAGTGTAACTTTTGCAGTGATACAAGATTGGAGAGAGGTTTGAAAACGACAGCCTGTCAAGCAACTTGTCCGACAAAAGTGCGTATTTTTGGTGATATAGAAGATCCGACAAGTGAAATATCTGAAATTTTACGGACTAAAGAGTACTTTATGCTTAAAGCCAGTATTGGCACTGAGCCTAAACTCTTTTACCTCAAATAAGGAGCAATGATGCTAAATAAAATTTTACCACATAAAGAGATAACACCTCGTGCACTCTTTAATTTTGAGAAGACACCTTTTAACTTTGTGATGGCATTTGTGACCATTGCACTTTTAAGTGCGTTTGTATTTGGATTTATCAATTATCTTTTACATGGGCATCACGCCTATGGTGTTACCAAAGAGCATCCGTGGGGATTGTTGATTGCCATGTATATCTTTTTTGTTGTCTCATCCACAGGATTATGTATTATCTCCTCATTGGGGCATGTCTTTCATATTAAGAGTTTTGAATTTATTGGTAAGCGGGCTATTTTTGGCGCTATCATTACAATTCTTTCAGGATTTGCGATAATTGGTCTTGAAATTGGGCATCCTGTTCGTATGGCTATTTACAATACTATTTCTCCAGGTTTTACTTCTGCTATTTGGGGAATGGGAGCGCTCTACTCTGTTTATCTTGCACTTATTGTGATAGAGTTTATTTTTCTGTCTCGTGATGAACATAAGTGGTCGAAATTTTTTGGGCTCGGGGGACTCATTATTGGTATAGCAGCACACTCAAACCTGGGAGCAGTATTTGGTTTTTTAGTGGGACGACCTATGGCAAATGGTGTTTTTTATCCTGTTTACTTCATTTTATCAGCAATGATTACAGGATGTTTTTTACTTTTTCTAATGTACGGTTATCGTTACAAAATGCACTTTACTGCAGAGATGGAAAAGTTCTTAATGCATTTAGGAAGACTTTTGGGACTTTTAATAGACATATTGGTTTTCTTTGAATTTTGGAGATTTCTTACAGCCATATACGGCAATGTACCAGAAAGGGCAGATACTGCTTTACATGTACTCAGTAGTAAGAGCTTTTGGATAGGTGAAGTTATCCTTGGAATGGTAATACCCTTTGTCGTTGTTTTATATAGCAAAGCAAAAGCGATTAAAGCAATTATCTACGCTTCTATAACAGGGATGCTAGGTATATTTTTTATGCGCTATAACTTGGTGCACGATACCTTGGTATATCCAATGCAAAAGATGAAAATTAGAGAGTACCAACTAGTACCCTCATGGATTGAATATACACCCACTATAACAGAATGGGCGATAGCCTTAGGTGGAATTGGTATATGTTTAGCGATGTATTACATTGGGGAGAACTTTTTATTCCTTGACCCAAACAAAGAAGATGAATACTTTAAGCATTACACAACAGAAGAATAATGCTATATAAGGTGTTTACATGTAAGGCTTCTTACATGTAAACACTATTTGTTCTAACCCCTAAAGTGGTTTAACCTTCTTTTAAGCAAGTAGGCTATATAATTTCGTCCTCGTTTGAGAGAACGGGGTTAAGAGAGCGTCCCAAAGTTAGGGTTTTAGCTCAAGTTCATTACCATATTTACAAATGTTAAATTCAATCTTTGAAATCTAAATAAGCGACCTTAACAGTGATGCTTTAAAGAAGAGATTATCAACTCTTGCAAATCAAAGAGATACTAAGTCAA
>JAQWCT010000218.1 GCA_028705785.1 Sulfurospirillaceae bacterium
GGGCATTGGCTGAGAATTTAACTATGACTGGTTTGCATGAAAGCAATGTTATGTTGGGTGAGATTCACCAGATAGGCACAGTCCTATTGCAAGTCTCTCAGCCTCGCAAACCGTGCTGGAAAATCTCACGAAGATGGAATCATAAAGCCTTTACCAATGAGATTTTTACCAGCGGGCTTACGGGGTGGTACTATAAAGTGCTGCAAGAGGGCATCATTAGTACAGGCGATGGGGTTCGAGTCATAAGGAAAGGAACCCCGCAGCTTTCAATTTTGGAGGCAAATGAAGCTTTCCGTGAGCCAGAAAAATATGGACATATTCTTGAGGCTATTTTGGAAATTTCTTCTCTGGCTAGCTCTTACAAAGAGAGCATTGTAAAACGGCTGAGTCATGAGAGTGACCTTGGGTATATGAACACAGAATAATTAAGATGTATTTTAGTGCTGATTGAGTATATTTAAAAGTGTTTGATTTTCTATTTTTGGAAGAATATCGTCTAAGTGAATGAGGATAATTTTATCTTTAGAGAGATTTTGAATAATCTTGATGAGGTATTGTTTTTCATTCAGTTCGATAGATGGATTATTAAAATAATAAATAAGTTGCTCATTGAGTGCTGTGAGGTTTGAAATCTCAAAGGTGTCTGTTGATACTTTGTAGTGAGTGCCAATGAGCAATTTTTTAAAGACCGACTGAAGCGCAAACATCCCCTCATTTCGATTTTTCATGATGGCATAATGGTGGTTAATGTAATCTCGACTAGAAAGAAAAGAATTTGCGTCTGCGGAGAGAAGCGTGACATCTTTATCATCGGTGATAGCCTTAGCTTTGGATTCATAATATGCTTCAATCGGTGCTGTGAGATTTGTCATACCCGAAAATCGCTCCATTATCCAAATTTTTCTATCTACATCAGCCATCTCAATATTTGCCTTTAGGTTATATTTTTGTACGATTTTAGCTTTGTAGGCATTATATTCGCTCCATTCATCTATAAATTTGTCAAAAGAGTTTTGAATAAGTGTGATATTTTGCGCATAGGATTTGGCAAGTTCTTGCAAAGAGGGATTGAGGTTATAGACGATAAAGCTATCTTTGATGAGCCCATAACCTCGTAGCAGAGGAAGACGAATCGTGTGAATGTCAAGCTTGAAGTCTTCTAATGCTTGAAAGTTGAGCGATGTTATGCGAGGGTCGTACGCCAAATGTATCTGAGCAATAAGCTCTTTTTTGGCGTGGTTGTCACTATATTCTGATACTTTGCTGATGTTATGCTCTCCAACCATCATTGTTGTCTGAATGTAGTTAAGATTAATAGTATCAATTTCCGCATCTTTCATACTTTGCAATTCATTAAGCGTAGCAATACCGTTTTGGTCATAGTCAAACCACAGTTTGAGTCGATCAAATAAAATATCATTTTCATCAAGCTTTCCATCTAAATTACTATCGATAAGTACTCTTGCTTCTTCAAATCCATCTTTGTGTGCATTACCCAATGTTTCTTTCGTCGCATCTATCTTACCATCGCCATTTTTATCAAAAACCAAAAGGGCATCAGTACTTTTTATCCATCCGACTTTCTTTTTCATGCCATCTTTTTTCAAATCAAAAAATACTTTACTCTCTTTGAGCGAACTTGTATCGATAAAGCCATCGTGATTTCTATCGAGTGCTAAAAAACCACCTTCATATCTTACAAATGTCTTATCTATAAGGTGCATGGGATTGGGGATAATCTTTTTAACAAAAGCTTCTTTTTCTAAAGGACTTCCTCTTTTTTCACCATTTTGGATAGGGTTTATAAACTTGAAAATCCAGCCACCCGTAAAGGTAGTTTCTTCATTTTTTCCAAGGGTTTGATTCGTTGTTGTATTGCTCACTGTTTGTTTAAAAGAGCTTATACCAAGAAAGGGCAATTCTGTTGTTTGAGTGGTGTAAACATAGGGCGAGTAAGGTGTTTTAACGATATTTGGAAGATTACTTTCTTTATACCAATAGGCTGTTTGTTCTTCCGCATTGGTAATTGTTTGATAGATTTTTATGCCTTTATTATCATAGGATAAGAGATGATAGGTTAGGTATCCCACAAAGGTATCACCAAAAGGTAAAATCATTAAAATCATCAGCAAGATACGCTTGAATGATGAGGTAAGGAGTAGTTTTTGTTTTACAATGAAAAAAACAAAACCATAGTACAGTAGCAATAAAACGAGAAGTAACATCCTTTCCCCTTGTTTATGTCAAATTAACCAATTTTGCAAAGTGAAAAAAATCATTCATGGGATGCTTACATGTAAGCATCCCTTATGTGTTAGCCTATATTGGTATAAACTGCTTGTACATCATCGTCGTCTTCGACTTTTTCGATGATTTTTTCGATTTCGACCATTTGTTCAGGGGTGAATTTTACTGGAGTATTGGCGATACGCTCCAAAGAGGCTTTGGTGAGTGCAATGCCCAGTTTGTCAAAGGCGGATGAAAGACTACCAAAGTTGGTGTAGTCGGCATAAACTAGCACGATGCCATCTTCTTCTTCGATCTCTTCAAGTCCAGCATCAATAAGTTCAAGTTCAAGTTCTTCGATATCCATGTCTGCTGTTTTGGCAAACTCAAAGACGGCTTTGCGTGAGAACATAAACTCTAGTGAGCCATTGTTTAGCGCTTCGCCACCTGATTTTTTGAAAGCACTTTTGATGTTAGCAACAGTTCTGGTGTTATTGTCGGTTGCACACTCAACAAAAAAGAGTGAACCAAAAGGACCTTTGCCCTCATAAGTTGTCTCTGCAAGTGTTTGTGCATCTTTGCCAGCAGCTCGCTTAATCGCCGCATCGATGTTGTCTTTGGGCATATTTTCAGCTTTGGCATTGAGGATAGCTGCTCTTAGTTTTGGGTTGGATTCTGGATCGGGACCGCCTTCTTTGGCTGCCATCATGATGACTCTTCCAAGACGAGGAAATACGCGAGACATATTTCCCCATCGTTTTAATTTTGAAGCTTTTCGGTATTCAAATGCTCTTCCCATAGGGGTTTCTTCCTTGTTGGTGTTATAAATTTTTTATCATTATACTGTTTTTATGCTTAGCCTTTACAAGGGAATAAATATCTTTTATATCTCGATTTGACGAGAAAATCCAATGAGTTTTTCGAAAGTTGGCTATAATTTGGGAATATTTAGCATAAAGGATATTTCGTAATGGATGCACAAAAAAAAGCTTTTAAAAAGCATGGATTTGAGGTTATTTTTGTCTCCAATAAAGAAGAAGCACTCAGTGTTGCTATGAGTTTCATTAAACCCAACATGAGCGTGGGATTAGGTGGTTCAACAACAGTTGCACAGATTGGTTTGCTTGAATATGTCGTTTCTTTAAAAAATATCACTCTTTTTAACCAATACGAAAAGGGCATCAGCATGGAAGAAAATACCAACCGCAGACGAGGCGGGTTGCTGAGTGATTTGTACATTTGTGGAACCAATGCACTGACTAAAAATGGAGAGCTCGTCAATGCGGATGGCAGTGGAAATCGCGTTGCCGCACAAATCTTTGGACCTAAAAAAGTACTTATCGTAGCAGGTAAAAATAAAATCGTCGACACGATTGACGATGGTTTCAAACGCATCCATGACATCGCAAGTCCTAAAAATATCGAACGAATGAACAACACTGCTATTGCCATGGGGAAAGAGCCTCGTTACAACATCAACAACATCGGCAATAAATTTTCGTATATCAATGGCGATGAAGAGGGTCGTACGACCATTATTATCGTTGATGAGGATTTGGGCTTTTAAGTGATGAGGGGTGAAATTAAAAATTATAGTTACATTTTCTTTGGGGCACTATGTCTTTCGCTGGGCGTCGTGAGCCTTTTTATACCCAATGCCATCGTAACGGGTGGCACTTCGGGTATGGCGATTTTGTTGCATTATCTTTTGGACTTACCTACAGGTATGATGATGGTGCTTGTCAATGCTCCTTTGCTCTTGATAGGGGCGAAGTATCTAGGCAATCGTTTTACACTTCGTTCTGTGATTACCATTGTATTGAGTGCATTTTTCATTGATTTTTTCACAGAAGTCTTACATGTAAAAGCGCTTAGCCACAATGTCATCTTAGCATCTCTCTTTGGTGGAGGGCTTATCGGTGTGGGACTTGGGTTTGTTTTAAGTG